>JAPLDP010000084.1 GCA_026391695.1 Bacteroidota bacterium | reverse complement strand
GACCAACGCAACATGTCCTGAAAAGGACTTTAAGAACACAGACATGAGTTAATGCCAATCATTCGTTTGGCTAAGCTCGCAGGAGAAACTCGCATACCAAAGGCGTTATAACTTGGAAAGGATTTATAGGAGAAATTTAACTAAATTGTATTGTGAATTGATTTTTATTACTAATTTTGCACTCCATTTTTAAAGGTATATTCCTTAAAAACCGACGAATATGTACGCAATAGTTGAGATAGCCGGGCAGCAGTTTAAAGTTGAAAAGGGACAGGAGCTCTTTGTTCACCGTTTGGAAGGTGACGAAGGATCGGAAGTTCGTTTCAGTAATGTATTGCTCATTGACAATAACGGTAAAATACAGGTTGGAAAGCCCACGATAGATGGTGCGGTGGTTACGGCTAAAGTGCAGTCGCACCTGAAAGGAGATAAAGTACTCGTCTTTAAAAAGAAAAAAAGAAAAGGCTACCAGAAATTAAATGGTCATCGTGATTATCTGACCAAGATACAGATTGACAGTATTCTGTTATCAGCGGGGAAAGCCGCAAAAGCAGAAGAAAAAGAGGAAGAGAGGAAAGTTGAGGAACCTGTAAAGCCACCGGTGAGTAAAAAGAAAGCCTTTCCAAAAGCTGAAAAGAGTGCGCCTGTCAAACCAAAAAAAGAAGCTAAAACTGAAGAAACTGTAAAGGTGAAGAAGCCACGTACAAAAGCAGCTGCTAAAAAAGCTCCTAAAAAAGCTGATGACAGCGCTGTAGTGGAAAAAGAATAAAGATCACGGTTTATTAACCCTTAAAATCACGCGTATATGGCACATAAAAAAGGTGCTGGGAGTTCCCATAACGGTAGAGAATCCCACAGTAAACGTTTAGGTATAAAAGTTTTTGGCGGCCAGGTGGCCAAAGCGGGTAATATTCTTGTCAGACAGCGTGGCACCCTTCATCATCCCGGATTAAATGTAGGCATGGGAAAAGATCATACCCTGTATGCTCTTGCTGACGGTAAAGTGGAATTCAGGAAAAAGAAGGATGATACTTCTTATGTATCCATTATTCCGACGGAAGCATCAGTATCATAGATATCACGCGGGCTTTTACACCCGATCCTAAAATTTTCTCCCGAATACAGATCTCCTGGGTTAATTACCAGGAGATTTTTTATTTATTTACCTTTGCGTGCCAAAATGCTTATAACATGTTACAGGTACAATATATAAAAGACCATCCGGAGGAAGTCATAGCCCGGTTAGCCATAAAAAATTTCGATGCCACAGAAATCATAGGGAAAGTGTTGACGCTTGACAATCAAAGAAGACAAACACAAAAAAACCTTGATGATGTTCTGGCAGAGATGAACAGCATAGCAAAAGAAATTGGCCTGTTATACACGGCGGGAAAGGCCGGTGAAGCCCCGGCACTGAAGGAACAGACAGCTCTTCTGAAGAGTCGGTCGAAAGAACTCAGTGAACTGTTGGATACAGCGACGAGAGAATTAAATGAGCTGCTCATCCAGGTCCCCAATATGCCGCATGCCTCTGTTCCAAAAGGGCGGTCAGCTGAAGCTAACGAAAAAGTCTACGAAGAGGGGCGTATCCCCGATCTTGGCAAGGATGCCATGCCTCACTGGGATCTCTGCAAGACATATGATATCATTGACTTTGAGCTGGGCAATAAGGTGACAGGGGCGGGATTTCCATTTTACAAGGGCAAGGGAGCGCGGTTGCAGCGGGCCCTCATCAATTTTTTCCTGGATAAAGCTACTGAAGCAGGATATATTGAATACCAGCCGCCTCTCCTGGTCAATGCGGATTCGGGATATGGCACCGGACAGCTGCCAGATAAAGACGGGCAGATGTATCATGTTGAAGAAGATAATTTTTACCTGATTCCCACTGCCGAGGTACCCATTACAAATATTTACCGTAATATCATTCTCAATGCCGAAGACCTGCCTGTAAGAAATGTGGCTTACTCGAGTTGTTTCAGGCGTGAAGCAGGTTCCTGGGGCAAGGATGTCAGGGGTTTGAACCGTTTACATCAGTTCGACAAGGTTGAAATAGTCCAGATTGCACACCCGGATCTCTCTTATGATGTTTTGGAAGAGATGAGGCGGCATGTGGCGGCATTGCTGGGGCAACTGGAGCTGCCCTTCCGCATCATGAAACTCTGTGGCGGCGACATGAGTTTCACCTCCGCCCTCACCTATGATTTTGAAGTGTATTCAGCAGCACAGCAGAGATGGCTTGAAGTGAGCTCTGTATCAAATTTCGAAAGCTTCCAGTCGAACCGGATGAAGCTCCGTTTCAGGGATACAGATGGCAAAACCAGGCTGGCTCATACACTAAACGGTAGCGCTCTGGCGTTACCCAGGGTGGTGGCGGCATTGCTGGAAAATAATCAAACGCGGGATGGGATTGTGATGCCGAAGGCGATTGTTCCTTATACGGGATTCAACAAAATATAAAAAATAAAATAGCCTGCTTGCAAAAAAGAATGTCATATTTGATGTGTTTGTCCCTTGTGGCAGGATGTATTTCCATTTCCAATGCGCAGGTGGAGCCACCCAAGGGTGCTATTTACAACATGTACCGGCCCGGGCAGAAGCCGCAGCAAACCGATGAGACGCAGCTGGCAGCCCAGTATTACCGCAACCAGGAGTATGAAAAAGCAGCGGTTTTATATGAAAAGTTATTTAATGAGAATCCTACCTACTCTAACTATACCTATTATTTATATTGTCTGACACAGCTTAATCAAATGAAAGAGGCTGAAAAGCTGGTCAAAAAACAGATCAGGGCAAATCCCGAGAAAGTACGTTATCTTGTTGATCTGGGTTATGTGTATATGGCATCGGGTGAAACGGTCAAAGCTAACGAACAGTATGAAAAAGCCATCAACAGCCTGCCACCTGACAGGAATGCCATCGTTGAGCTGGCTAATGCTTTCCAGTCGAAAAGAGAAACGGATTATGCCATACAAACCTATATAAGGGGAAGGGAACTGCTGGAAAACTCATATACTTTTAGTCTGGAGCTTGGACAGATATACGATATAGCAGGCAGATACGAGGAGATGTTCAACATTTACCTGGACCTTCTGGAAAATGACATGTCGCAGATCGAAGCTGTTGAAAATAAGCTGCAGCTCACGTTGAGTGATGATCCTGATGATAAAAAAAATGAGCTGTTCCGTACGATATTGCTCCGCCGTGTCCAGAAATATCCTGATCAGCCATTTTATGCTGAGATGCTGTTATGGTTCGCCATTCAGCAAAAGGATTTTGAAACCGCCCTGACACAGGTTAAAGCCCTTGACAGAAGGTACCATGAAGAGGGGCAGCGGGTGTTTAACCTGGCACAGCTCAGTGCTTCCAACAATAATTATGATGTAGCTATCGAGGCCTATCAATATATTATTACGAGCAAAGGTGCCAGCAGCACTCTGTATCTGAAGAGCAGGATTGAGCTGCTGGGAGCGGAATTCCTCAAGCTTATCAATTCCTATAATTATTCCCGGGAATATGTTCTCACCCTTGAGACGGACTATACAGCACTCCTTTCCGAACTTGGCAGGAGCACGATGACACTTCCGGCAATACGTAATATGGCTCACCTGGATGCTTTTTATCTGGATAAAAGCGACCAGGCGCTGCAACTTCTGAACGAGGCTATTTTACTACCTAATTTATCCCGCCAGCAAAAGGCGGAGTGCAAACTTGAACTGGCCGACATCTTGCTTTTCACCGGAGATCCATGGGAAGCCACACTGCTGTATTCACAGGTGGAAAAGGATTTCAAGAATGACCCGATGGGTCACGATGCCAAATTTAAAAATGCCAAACTCTGCTATTACATTGGCGAATTTGCGTGGGCCAAAGCCCAGCTTGACGTGCTGAAAGCAGCCACTTCAAAGCTTATTGCCAATGATGCCATGGAGCTTTCACTTCTGATCAGCGATAATATGGATGCCGACAGCACCTTTAAAGCTTTGAACCTGTTTGCCAGGGCTGACCTGCTCACTTACATGAATAAGCCAGACCAGGCTCTGCCGGTGCTCGACTCCATCAATTTAAATTTCCCCTATCATGCCCTGGCCGATGAAGTGCTTTACAGAAAAGCCAATATCATGATTAATAAAGGACGATTTGCCCAGGCTGACAGTTTGCTCGAAAGGCTTGTGAATGAGTATCCTGCTGACATCCTTGCAGATAATGCCATGTATAAAATGGCACAGCTGAATGAACTCAATCTCAACCAACCTGAAAAAGCCATGGAGCTTTACAGAAGATTGCTATCGGAATACCCGGGCAGCCTTTTTGTGACAGATGCCAGGAAACGGTACAGGCAGCTGAGGGGGGATGAGGTTAATTAGCGAATGGCGAATAGCGAATAGCGAATGGCGAATAGCGAATGGCGAATGGCGAATGGCGAATGTTAGACCAAAAAAGTATCTCGGGCAGCATTTTCTGGTGGATGGGAATATCGCACGGAAGATTGCGGGGAGCCTGCTGGCACCGACAGGGAATGTTATTGAAGTGGGAGCAGGCAAAGGTATTCTGACAAGAATCCTTCTTGAAAATAAAGACCTCCATTTTATAGCGGTTGAAATTGATAGTGAGTCGATCGAATACCTTAAATCAGCCCTTCCGGAATCAGAAGGAAAAATCATCCATGGGGATTTTCTGAAACTGGACATGAAAGAAATTTTCAGCCTGCCTTTTTCGGTGATTGGCAATTTCCCCTATAATATTTCGAGCCAGATACTCTTTAAAGTATTGGAGAACAGGGATCTGGTCACGGAAATGGTCGGTATGTTCCAGAAAGAGGTGGCTGAGCGTATAGTGGCTAAGCCCGGATCAAAAATATATGGCATCCTGAGTGTCCTGACGCAGGCTTTTTATACTCCTGAATTATTGTTTACTGTCGGTGAGCAGGTTTTTTATCCTCCTCCACAAGTCAAGTCGGCGGTGGTGCGGCTGACCAGGAACATGACCGGCAGGCTGGAATGTGATGAAAAGTTATTTTTTACAGTAGTCAAGAAGGCCTTCAACCAACGAAGGAAGACACTCAGGAATGCACTGAAAGGATTCGATCCCGGTAAACGCTTTCTGGCTGCAGATATGTTCTCATTGCGGGCTGAACGGCTGGAGGTTAATGATTTCGTTCAAATTTGCCTGATGATTGAGAAAACCGAGTGACGACAAATGGTATTTATTTATTTTTGCACGCAGATACCGGCATTAAATCCTATACATATTTTAGTGGCCAGGTGACATTTTAAATCCTGTTAAAGCGAAATGAACAAAGCAAAGAAGAAATTATTAAAGAAATCTGAAAACAAAGAATTAAGCATTAAACAAAGGACCGGTTTAAATTACCTTATCATTATCCTGTTCACCCTGATTCTATACGGCAATACGGCTTATAACAAGTTTTCGCTGGATGATCACAATGTAACCTATATTAATCAGACTGTTCAGAAGGGGATTAAAGCCATACCTGAGATATTCTCCACCAAATATGCCACTGAAGGCGAACTCACCTATGGGTACCGGCCTTTATCGAAGGTAACCTATGCCATTGAATATGACATATATGGGATAAAGCCGGCCATATCACACATTATCAATATCTTATTATATGCTTTCACGGGGCTTTTACTTTTCACGATCCTGAAAAAACTGCTATCAGGCTATGCGGCATATTTTCCGTTGTTTATCACACTGGTATTCCTTGCACATCCTGTGCACACAGAGGTTGTCGCCAGCTTGAAAAACCGTGAGGAGATCCTGAGCTTTTTATTCGGGCTTCTCATGCTAAATGCCATCATTAACTATTCCCGTACCAACAGGAACCGGCAGCTGGTGTGGGGATTACTATTTTTTATCCTGGGTATTTTATCCAAACCCACTATCGGGATTTTTCTTGCCCTCATACCCCTTGTTTTGTATTTCTTCACTGATATAAGTACGAAAAAAATCCTCCTGCTGTCGTCAGCAATATTAGCCGTTTTCCTGGTGGTCATTATTCTTCCGAGGCTATTTATATCAGAGAATGTCAGGCCGATGATGTTCTATGAGAATCCTCTTTTTTTTGAGAATAGCATGTGGCTGAGGATTGGAACCGGATTCCTGGCGCTGCTCTATTACCTCAGGTTACTTGTATTCCCTCATCCCCTCCTATTTTATTATGGTTATGATATGATACCGGTTGTAAATCCGGGGAATATATGGGTCATGCTTTCCATAATATTTCATCTGGCTATTTTAATTTATGCCATTTATAAGATCAGGGAGAAGCATATCCTGTCGTTTGCCATATTGTTTTATCTTATTTCGATGGCCATTTATTCAAATATTGTGCTTCCATCGCCCGGTATCATTGCCGAGCGATATCTACTGACAGCCTCGCTGGGTTTCAGCATTACACTGATCTGGTTTATTTTCAAAATTTTCAGGGTTGATCCAAAGGTTAACGAGATACCGCAGAACAAGCTAATTCCGGTTATTATTCTGGTCTTTCTGATTCTCATTCCCTATTCAGTGCGAACTATTACGCGCAACAAACACTGGAAAAATTATCTTACACTTTATGAAAGGGATATCAGGTATTTGGACAAGTCGGTAAAAGCCAACGTTTTATATGCCAGCGCACTGACTGTTGACTTGTCGGGCCGTTTTGATGCTGAGGGTATTCAGAAAGACACCACACTCATTAAAAAGCATTACAAACGTGCATTGGAACTTTGGCCTGAAAACTATGAAGTTTTGAATAACCTCGGGTCGTTTTATGCTTACACTTTGGAAAGGTATGATTCAGCTATCATTTGCTTCGAGCAGGCTATCCGTTATAATCCCAAAATCGCAGAGCCCTATCTGAACCTGGCACAGTCATTCAGGAAGGCCAGGGTGTACAATAAGGCCATTGAAAATTTCAGGAAGTTCCTTGAAATCAAGCCTGGCAATACGTATGCTTTGACAGAAATGGGGAGCTGCTATTTTGAGATGGGTGATCTGCACAATGCTATTAAAGCCAATGAAGAGCTCATGCGGTTAGCGCCTGCCTCCGATCTCCCCTATATCAATATTGGCAATTTTTACCTGCAATCGTCTGATACACTGACTGCCATCCATTACTGGGAACAAGCAGTGGAGAAGGTACCGCAGGTCAAGCTGTGTGTGAATCTCAGTAATTTTTACCGGAATAAGGGTGACATGAATAAAGCCCGGCATTATTATGAGCTGTCGCTAACTGCAGAGAAGAGAAAATGATGTATCACAACGACGACACTATTAAAACCCTGCAGGATATTCTCATCCTTGCAGCCAGAAATTATCCAGACAGAGGCATAGGCTATGTGAATCCTGATGAGAGCATTGTATTTCAGACATATCCTGAATTACTGGACAAGGCTCTTCATTTGCTATCCGGCTTACTTTCAAAAGGATTTTCAGCCGGTGATAAGGTCATTCTGGCACCTGATCATAATACCGAAACCATTCCTTTGTTGTGGGCGTGTTTTATAGGACGTTTTATACCTACCAATATTACAGCTGCCTGTTTCATTCAGTGAATATAATCCGCCTGCTGAAAAGATGGATAGAATTTTTCGGATTTTAGGAAACCCCAAAGTCATTCTTTCTGAGTATCAATTGGTGCAGGATTGAGCTTTGAAGGCTCTGACAGGATGGTAAACCGGATGCCATTATATCATGATATGGGCCTTGTTGGCTATCATTTATCTCCAATATTCGGTTGCTTCAGTCAATATCATATTGATCCTATGGATTTTATCAAGCGACCTTTTATATGGCTGGATATCATAGATAAATGTAAGATTACCATCAACGGTTGTCCGAATTTCGGTCAGGCATTATTATTACGTCATTTGAAGCGAAATAAAACCATTACCTGGGATTTGTCATCATTAAAAGCCATTACCAATGGCGCTGAACCAATTTCTGTGAGAATAATGAATGAATTCATCGATAATGTAAAACCTCACAAGTTTAGACCGGAAGCTATGATGCCCGTATATGGCATGGCTGAATCAACGCTTGCCATCACTTTTTCCGAACTTCTGCATCAACCGGTAGTTGTGCCCTTCCGAAGAAAAGATTTGAATTTCAACCTTAAAGCCGTAAGGGCCGACCACATTGATTCATCAGCACAACTAATCCCAAGTGTGGGAAAGGCCCTGAATAATATTCAATACAGAATAGTTAATGATGAAGATCAGCCTATTAAAGAATCCAATATAGGTCATATCCAGATTAAAGGCCCTTGTGTCACTTCGGGTTATTACAATAATCCGGAAGTAACTCAAAAAGCGTTTTGTGGTGATTGGTTAAGAACCGGTGACCAGGGATTTGTTTTTGAAGGGAATCTTTATATAACAGGACGTTATAAGGACATTATTTTCATCCATGGAAAGAACTTCTATGCTCACGATCTTGAGCATGTTGCACAATCTGTTGATGATGTAAGTTTTGGAAAGGCATTTATCGGAGGTATTTTTGATGAAACAAAGGGACATGATAAAGTGTTATTATTTCTAGTTGGTTCTGTGACTCAAGAAACAATGGCGACGTTTAACAAGATCCGGAATTTATTCCTTGAAACCTTAGGTATTTCAATTGATGTTTTTATTCCAATCAGGTCAAACCATATCCCCAAAACCAGCAGCGGGAAAATACAGCGTTACAAACTCATTTCGGCTTACATGAGAGGGGAATTTGATGACGTCATCAATGAAATCCGGCAACTCCAGGAGAAGTCATCTTAATATTATTTCTTTGCCAAATCCTTCATTGACCTCAAATGGCGGAAAACCCAGAGTATCTGAAATAGCTTTTAATAATGGCAATATCCCCTCCCAGTTTCCTTGCCGAAGCTTTTCCAGGGTGAGCTGCTGCCGCAGGGTGAAAAGGATTTTTCTTTGTGCATCTGAAAAAGCTTCCCTGTTATAAAATGTTCTTTCTGTTGAATAATGATACGGAACTTTTGTGACCTGCCGGAACAGGTCATAGCCGTACTCAACGGCCTCATCAGAATTCATGGTATAGTGCGACCATTTATCCAGCAGGCCAGTTATATTCCATTTCTGGCGGAAGTCAGCTTTAGCCAGGTCGCTGAAAGGCGAAATAACGAGTGGATAAATCTGATAATTTGAAGATGCGGTACCAATATTCAGATTATTTAAAAAGTTCGCCGTGTTGCTGATGGTTTCACCGGTTTCACCGGGAAATCCGACGATAAAGGTCATCACTACAGTTATCCCCTGGTTATCAAGGAGTTCGATACCATTTTTGACATCTTCCAGTTTCTGAGATTTATTCATGCGTTCAAGCTGTCCTTTGTCGCCTGATTCAACTCCAATGATTGAAAGAAGAAGGCCGGAGCGCCGGATAATATTGATATTTTTTTTATTTACTGATGAAGCGCGCATGAATCCGATCCACCGCTGAAGGCCTGATGAAATGATGGCCTCTGATACTTCCGTGACCCTTTTCGCATTGATAAAGACATTGTCATCGGTGGCATGAATAATTGAAGGCTTGTCACCCAGACGTTCCCTGATCATGTGTAATTCAGCGCCAAGGCTTTCTTTTGATCGCAAAAATACCCTGGGATACACCTGGTAAAAGTCACAATACCGGCAGCGCCACGGACAGCCAATGGAAGTTCTGAAAGGAATCTGCCCCGGCAGTTCATCAATCAGGTCCCACCTGGTGAAATCGGTGTTGTAATCGACCTCTTCATTTTTTCGTTCAGTAAACAAGAAACCTTTGGAATAATCAGGAAAAGCGAGGTTCGGAATATAACTGAAACCGGCTTTATGGCCATTTTCAATCTCCCTGAGAACCAGGAGCAATGATTCCTTCCCATGAGGAGACACGACAAAAATATCAGCTTTAATATCAGATGTTCCGGGTTGAAAAAGTAAGGGAGAAGAATCATCTGCGACAAGACGTTGCTTTTCATTCATCAGATAAAACTGATAGCACTTCCACACAAAAACGCCGCCCACGATGATCGTGGTGTCAGGGAAATGTTTCCGTATCTGATTCAGGATTTCCCTGAGGGATGCTGTATTAAGAATCATGGTAGAAGAGAGACAGACAGCTAAAGGATTCTCACTGGCTATTTTTTGCAGGTCAGCATCATCCCACTTATTACTGAGAATGGTGTCATAGCCATTTTCGCGTAATAAGCCAGACAAATAGAATCCTGCTGCAGGAATATTATCCTGGTTTATCCGGACAGGCTGGATTTTATCAGTATTGAAGTTGTTTTGTGCCAATTCCCTGAGAGTTGACAGGGTAAGCTCCTGGTTGCTATCCCTGAGTTTTAAAGTCAGGCCCAGGTGATACTGCCGGGTATCGGACATAGGGGCGATTATAGCGATAGTAGACAACATCAGAGTAAATAGCCCAGGATTTCAATCCTGGGTGAATTACAAATTAAGCTTTATCAAAAATACAAATAAAAAAATTCTAACTTTGCCGTCTTAAATTTAAAAGAAGATGAAAGTTGAGGATTTCATTATCAGGATAGAGGAAGAGTTTGAAGACCTTGAACCGGGCAAGCTGAAGCCGGAAAGCAATTTCAGGGAGATTTTTGAATGGAATTCCATCAATGCATTGATTCTTATCGCTCTTGTCAAAATGGAATATGACGTCGTCATAAATGCTGAGGATATAAGGGCATCGAAGACGGTGAATGATCTTTTCGGAATTATCAAAGCCAGAACGCAGCTTTAAATTCCCCAGTGCTGAAGTACTGGGCTAATTAAGGTTCCCATTGCTGAAGCAATGGGCCAGATACAAACTCTATTAAGCTTTCCTGCTCTCATTTATGAGATTCTCTGCCTTTTCTGCGAGTTCTTTGATGCTGATCTTGTCAAAAAACAAATATGGGGGGAAGTTTATTCCGTAAATATCCAGAAAATGTTTCTGCAGCTCGACGGCTTTCATGGAGTTCAGTCCATAAACGGTGATGGGTTTCTGAACGTCAATTGAATTCCTGTCAATTTTAAATTTTGTGCTTATCCATGATGTAAGCCAGTCCAGCATCGATCCAGTGGGATGGACTTCAAATATATCCTTTGAGTATTCCTTCGTTTCTAGTATTGAGGAGCCGACGGCATTCAGGGTATTTTCGAGGAATCCCTTCCTGCATGCACTGCGCTGGATCTTACCGCTGGATGTTTTCGGTATGCTGGCCGTTCTGAGTAGCTGAACGGCATAGACGTCGATTTCAAACTCTTCGCTGACAGCCTGCCTGATAGCACCACATAGTCCTTCAAGGTTTCTTAAGTATTCGCGTTCCACTTCAGCCACGACTACCACTTTTTCTTCATCATCGACATCCACGGCAAAAGCTGCGCTGCAATTAGGACGTACAGCCGGATGGCTGGCCTCAGCGACGTACTCCAAATCCTGAGGATAGTAATTTCTTCCATGAATAATGATGAGATCTTTAAGCCTGCCTGAAATAAATAATTGGTTGTTATAAAAGAATCCCAGGTCCCCGGTACGAAGAAATGGACCTTCTCCTGAATCTGCAGTATGTGCATGAAATATCACCTCAGTTTCGTCCTGCCTGTTCCAATAGCCATTTGTGACTATCGATCCTGAAACCCAGATCTCCCCTACCACATTTTCAGAGCAGCATCTGTTTGTTTTGGGATCGACAATTTTTACGACCGTATCAATCCATGGATGTCCAACACCGACAAGTATGCTTGCAGATTTCTCTTCATCGGGTGCTGCAATGACTTTATGTTTTTCCAGCCCTTCATTGTACACGGGCAAAAAGTAAGGTCTTTCCGTGGCAAAGCCTCCGGCGATGATAAGGGTAGTTTCAGCCATACCGTAACAGGGATAAAACATCTCAAGGCGGAATCCGTAAGGCTGAAATGTTGAAACGAACCTTTCCAGTGTTGACTTTCTGACCGGCTCGGCACCATTGTACAATGTCTTCAAACTTGACAGATCAAGCTCTTTTCTATCTTCAGGTGTACAATTATCCACACATAAATCATAGGCGAAATTCGGAGCGCCACAGAACGTTGCTTTATATTTTGTGATGGCCTTCAGCCATCTGACAGGTTTTTGGAGAAATGATACGGGAGGCATAATGACGCCCAAGAATCCGCAGTTCACAGGTTGAAATACGTGCGCTACAAGACCCATATCATGAAACACAGGAAGCCAGGAGACTGATACGCTGTTGACAGACAGTTCAAAACTCTGACGAATATATTCGAGGCTTCTCATGATGTTTGTATGAGTTACCATAGCACCTTTGGGGTGACCCGTTGAGCCGGATGTGTATTGCAAATAGGCCAGCGATGCAGGAGCGATTACAGGTAACTCAGCAATGGGATCAGAAAGCCAATCCATCTCATCAGTAACCAACCATTTTAAGTGATTAAGTTCTTCGAATTCAGAGGAATTCCTTTCTATATTATTAATAATCTGCCTAGTAGTCAGCGTCATTTTGGCACCTGAGTCCCTGACTATTATCAGAATTCTTTCAATTGATTTATTTTTCCGGGGAGGATAAGCCGGCACAGCAATCACACCGGCATAGAAACAGCCATAAAGGGCAAAAATAAATTCCGGTCCCGGAGGATATAGCATTAACGCCCGTTCACCGGTCATCCCGCCTTCAAGCAAAGTGGCAGCAATGGTCCTGGCCTTCCTGTCCAGTTCCTGATAAGTGATCACGACCTCTTCTGTTTCTCCGTCGAGGAGATAGATATATGCCGTCTTTCCAGGTGTTTCCTGAGCCCTAAGCTTCAGGATGTCGGTGAGGGTATAATCATACGTGTCCTGCTGCTGAATTTGACCTGATAAAAAATTGGTAATGGCCATGGTGTTCCGAATTATCCAATGGTCTGCAAAATTAGAAAATCCTTCCGATGAATGAAAAATTGCGTTACATTTGTAGACCAAGTGTTAAAAATATTTGGTCATTCAAAATACTTTTTTATACCAGGATGGCATTATTCACCATACCGAACGTCAAGATAGCCGGCATATCTGCTGCAGTTCCCCGCAAAGAGGTGTCGAATCAGGATTATACCTGGATCTCACAGAAGGAGCGGAATCTTCTCATTAAGACCATCGGAGTGGAGAAAAGGCGTATCGCCTCACCAGGCATGACCACCTCAGATTTGTGTTATGCCGCTGCCGTCAAATTATTGGAAGAACTTGGATGGAACAGAGATGAAATACAGGCACTGATCTTCGTGTCACAATCGGGAGATTATCTTATCCCTGCCACCTCAACGATATTACAGGACAGGCTGGGACTTCCAAAGACCTGCATGGCACTGGATATCAACCTGGGTTGTTCCGGTTACATCTATGGCCTGTCTGTCATCAGCAGCCTGATGAGCAGCGCCAGGATAGAGAAAGCCCTGTTACTGGTTGGTGATCTTTCAAACATCAGCTCTTCATACCGTGATAAAAGCACTTATCCCCTTTTCGGGGATTCAGGGACGGCCACAGCTTTGGAATATGTTACAGATGCTGTGTCTATGCCATTTAACCTGCAGACAGATGGCTCAGGATATAAGGCCATCATCATCAGAGACGGAGGCATGAGAAACATTGTGAACAAAAAATCATTTACCTATAAAAAGTACGGTGAAGGCATTTACAGGCATAATCTCCATATTGCTTTGGATGGCATCGAAGTGTTTAACTTCTCACTTCGAGAGGTAGTACCGAATATCAAGCGAACCCTGGAATATGCACAGAAAAACCTTGAGTATTTTGACTATTTGGTATTTCATCAGGCTAACCGGCTGATCATGGAGACGTTACGCAAGATGCTGAGGGTAGAAAAAGAAAAAGTTCCTTACAGCATTAATAAATTTGGCAATACGAGCGGAGCTTCCGTACCACTGACCATGGTGTCGGAATTAAGGGAAGAATTAAAACACCGGCATGTGAAACTTATCCTGTCTGCTTTCGGTATAGGGCTTTCGTGGGGGACTGTTTTTGTGGAGACGGACAGGATTGTGTGTCCGAAGATAGTGGAGTTGGATTAGTCGGCAGTCGGCAGTCAGCAGTCGGCAGTCGGCAGTTGGCAGTCAGCAATAGAACAATTGAACAATATAACAATTGAATAATAGTGAACGCATTTAGTTTAAAAGGCAAAACCATTCTTGTCACAGGTGCCTCGTCAGGGTTGGGACGGCAATGTGCCACATCGATCAGCCATTACGGGGGTACGGTCATCATTACCGGAAGAAATGAAGAGAGGCTGAATGAAACATTAGCAAACCTGGAAGGCGAAAATCACCGGTTTTTTGTGGCAGACCTCACCATTAGGGAACAACTTGCAGCTCTTACTGGAACGCTGCCCAAACTGAACGGAGTTGTTTACAGCACAGGTATCTCCGCCCTATCTCCAGCCCGATTCATCACGGAAGAAGATATTGAAAAAACTTTCAAAATCAGCTTCAACGCCTCTGTTTTACTGACCAGTGAACTTTTGGCACATAAGAAATTGCAGAACAAGGCCTGCTCACTGGTGTTCATTTCGTCGATTTCGACACGGTATCCATTTGTGGGCGGCTCGATGTATATCAGTGCAAAGGCGGCACTGGAAGCTTATGCTAAGGTGCTTGCATTGGAACTGGCTTCAAAAGGAATAAGATCCAATTGCATTTCTCCTGCATTTGTCAAAACACCAATGCTGGATGATACAGCTAAGAAATATTCGCAGGAAATGGTCAAGAAAGTAGAAGAACTCCAAATCCTGGGACTGGGAGAGCCCGAAGATGTAGCCAATACGGTGGTGTTTTTTCTTTCAGATGCATCAAAATGGATAACTGCGACGAATTTAATACTTGGAGGAGGATGATAATTAAAAATGAAAGATTAAAAATAAAAAATAAAAAATGAAGGATGAAAATAATTTAAAATATTCGGTGGTAGTGCCGGTTTTTAACAGCGAAGATACGCTTGGGGAGCTGTTCGAACGGATCAACGGTGTTTTTGACCATTTACAGAAATCCTTTGAGGTTATCTTTATAGAGGATGGCGGGAAGGACAGTAGCTGGAATAAGCTGCTTGCCATCAAAAAAAATCATCCCGACAAGGTCGTTGCCATCAAGCTTGCCAAGAATTACGGGCAGCATAATGCCACCTTCTGCGGGCTCAATCATGCCAAAGGCAACTTTATTATCACCATCGATGATGACCTCCAGAATCCTCCTGAAGAAATTGAAAAACTCATTGCCGGTTACAATGAGAGCCAGGCGGATTTGATCTACGGGCTCTATTCCGATAAAAAGCAATCGAGGCTGAGGAAATTTTACAGCACCTCATTTAACCGGTCATCGCGAGCTTTCGTCAAGGGCCATGGAAAAGGATCATCCTTCAGGCTTATCACCAGGGAGCTTGCCGACAGTCTGCTGAATCATCATCAGAACTTTTTATTCCTTGATGAATTGTTTCTCTGGTATGCACGGGATATCTCCTTTGTAAGTGTAAAACATGAGGAACGCAAGTTCAACAGGTCGGGATACAATGGATTCAGGCTCATGCGGTTATTTGCAAATATTATCCTGTATTATTCCAACGTCCCCTTAAAAATCATGGTTTACGGCGGGCTGATATTCTCCAGCTTTACTTTTTTAATCGGACTCTTTTTTGTTGTCAAGAAGATTTTCTTCAATGTTCCGATACTGGGTTATACATCATTGATTGTTGCTATTATGTTTTCAACCGGGATTATTGTGTTCAGTCTGGGTATTATAGGTGAATATCTGAGCCGTATTTATATGGTGCAGAGTAAAAAGCCTCCCTATATGGTGAAAAAAATTATCTGATTTATGAATATTTATAAATATGGAATAAAGCTTTCGCGGCTGAAGGAAAAAGACATCGAACTTGTGCGCACCTGGCGGAACTCTCCACAGATACAACAGTACATGGAATACAGGGAGCATATCACTCCTGAGATGCAAAAAAAATGGTTCCAGTCGGTTGATAATACCAACAATTTTTATTTCATAATTCATTACCGCGGGGAAAAAATCGGACTTATCAATTCGAGCAATGCCGACTTAAAAGAACTCACATCCGAAGGCGGCATTTTCATCTGGGAAGAATCGTACTACGATACTTTTGTGCCTGTATGGTCTTCATTATGCCTGCTCGAAACAATGTTCTTTGTTTTCGGTGCAAGAAAATCGTTTATCAAGACCTTAAATGACAATCCACGGGCAATAAAACTGAATACCCATCTTGGTTATGAGTTGTTGCCAGGACAGGAAGAGGTTTATAATCAGCAATATATACTCACCAGGGAGAACTTTGAAAAAAAGGCGAATAAGATCATGAAAGCCGCTTCATTGCTTGCCGAAAAGGAAAATCTTGAATTAGTAATTGAATTCGATGATGAGGACTATAAAAGCGATTTTGCCACATTCATGGAAGGCAGGATGGTTAAATCAATGATCAGGTTAAAAGAAAGTTTTCATGGTGGCAAGAGATTCCGCATCAGGCCATATCTTGTTTGATCTTATTTTTATGTGTGCGCAAGTATAACTTTTTGAAGATTGCCAGAAAATTTGAAAGGGTAACACTGAGAGAGAGTGGCAATCTTTCTGCAAATAAAACCAAGTTGTACATCACCTGACCATAAATCAGTGTTGGCAGTATCCACAGGTAAAGGCCAAGGTTAAACCTGTCATATTTTCTCTGATATCCAAATGAACCAGCATATTTTCCCGCAACAAGATCAGCAATCCTGATATCTCTTTCATGCATTTGTTTTTCCCAGAGGTTGATCCTGCCTGTATTTATAGGTTTCATCAGGCTGTCATGTATTTTCATTAGTTCTTCTGAATTGCCGTACGTATCCATGAACCTGCCTTTTTGTTCGATGAAAGCCAGCACCGATGCATCATACTCAATTTCCAGGAAAGCACATACTTCCCTGGTTTTCATTTCAGGATTTCTTGCCAAATCTTCATACCGGAGTGTATAAAAAGATTCAGGATGCTTTTTCTTTAAGCGGTTAATTAATCTAATTGCAGACTTCCATCTGAAGACAACCAAAGGCACAACAGGAACCTCAAAATGAGCATTAATAAGCGACAGGTAATTATCCCTGTAATCCCTCACAATATGAATGAATTTCGACTTGGGATACCATCTGAAAATTTTCTTTATAAAGAGAGAGTAACCTGGATTTTTATCACCGATTAACTGTATTTTTTCTTTTTTGAAAAATGAAGAATAGGTGAGGTAAACTGTCCTGACAAGGTCATTAAAGGATGTTTCTCCCTCCATGTCAAGAAGTTTAATTTTTAGTTCATCCCTATCAATAGTCCATCTTTCAAAATACCGCAGATCAAGCAAGTCATTATAAAAGGATAGAATGAGGTTTTTATCAAAATGGTTTTGTTTTCCATATCTTTTATATAACCTGAAGATCACCTGGCATTCAGGGGGAACAATTACATTCGGATGAGCATCCAGCAACATTCTCAATAATGTTGTTCCTGACCTCGGACGGCCGATAATAAAAAAAAATGGTATACCAGGATTTTTTTCCGTCACGACCTAAGGGATGTGTTCAAACTTATGGACCTCGGCATTTGAATTATAATAACGGGTGCAAAAATACGTGTTTAACGACATTAATAAGATTGTCATGATAAGGTTTTTATAAATTATGTTATTTTGCATGATCTAAATCATCACGGGTGCTTTTTAATTCAATCGAATACCTGATCTTTTTCCCAGTTGTTGTTGCATTGTATTATATCATCAGCCACAAATGGAGGTGGCTGTTCCTGCTGATTGCCAGCTATTACTTCTATATGTGCTGGAAGGCGGAATACATCGTTCTTATTATTGCCACTACCCTTGTTGTATATTATACCGGGATACTGATGGGGAGGGGAAATGCAAGGAGCAAGGAACGAAAAGCGAGGAGCGAAGAGCGAAGAGCGAAGAGCGGGAAGCGAATGTATCTGATTTTATGTATTATAATTAACCTTGGGATACTCGCATTTTTCAAATATGTTAATTTATTTGGTGACAGTTTCAACTTTTTTTTCAAAGAATTCAATATTCTTTACAGGTTTCCTGAATTAAACATCCTGGTACCGGTGGGGCTATCCTTTTATACCTTCCAGTCGATTGGTTATACCATTGATGTTTACAGGGGTGTCACCACGCCTGAAACACACCCTGGCAAGTTTGCCCTTTTTGTAGCCTTTTTCCCGCAATTATTATCAGGCCCTATAGAACGATCGCGCAGGTTACTACCTCAGATCCATGAAAAAAAGGAATTCAGTGAGGAACTGCTGGTCAGTGGCTTAAAACTCATGGTGTGGGGATTTTTTAAAAAACTGGTCATTGCCGACCGGCTTGGTACATTCGTAAGCTCTGTTTATGATAATCCCACCGGGCAGAGCAGTGTGCCCATCATAGCTGCAACCGTTCTTTTTGCCTTCCAGCTTTATTGCGACTTTTCAGGATATACCGATATCGCAAGGGGATCGGCAAGAGTACTGGGATTTGACCTAATGATTAACTTCAACAGGCCGCTGATCGCAAAGTCCATCACGGAGTTCTGGCAACGATGGCATATATCACTGACGAGCTGGTTCAGGGACTACCTCTTTTTTTCTTTACCCTATATCAGAAAAAACAAGATTATCCATTGGAGGATATACCTGAACATGCTGATAACCTTTCTTCTTATCGGTCTCTGGCATGGGGCAAAATGGACATTCGTATTCTTTGGCTTAATACAGGGATTTTATATGATTACTGAAGCAGTCACACAAAAATACCGTCACCGGATAAATCAGACTCTGAAATTTGATAAGATTCCGAAGTTAGTGAATATCGGCAGCACTTGCATTACTTTTGCTCTTCTTTGTTTTTCTATTCTCTTCTTCAGGGCAAATTCATTCAGCGACAGCTTTCTATTGATTGGCAGATCCTTTCATTTCACAAATATTGCCGGATCTATTATGGATATCCTGGGAAACAATGAGGTGACTTTTGCTATCCTGCAGATTATCATTCTTTTAGTCGTAGAACAGTACCATGCAAAACATAATCTTATCAAATGGGTAGGGAACAGACCGGTTTATTTGAGCTGGACCATTTATATAGCTTTTGTTTTTTATATTTTAATATTTGGAATCTTGAGTAAAAAAGAGTTTCTATATTTTCAATTTTAAACCGGATTATGACACGAAAATTTGCAATACGGCTGATCTTATTTGGAACATTAATTCTGCTCATAAATTTTATCTTCGACAGGCTTTACAAAGAGCTGGCTTATTTTACATATCTCAACAACACAGTCGACAAGCAGTTTTCGGAATATGATGACACTTTACAGTACCTGACGCTAGGCAATTCGCATAACTGCATCAATACTTACATCCTCGATAAGACATTTAATTACGGGTCGCCGAGTGAGAATTATGCCCAGACTTATTATAAGCTGAGAAGTGTCCTAAAAAAATACAATAAAATACCTGAGAATATCATTCTGTTTATCGACATGTCGGATTTTGGTCAGAGGATATCCAACAGGTTTGATTACAACGCTTATTGGGTGAAATATGTGGATTATGCCGAGGTGGCCAGGATCAAACATAACAGAGATCTTCTTGTTAACGGATTTTCGGGGAAGTACTGTTCATATGCAGGGAATTACACAGAAATGCAGTTGACCCTTCTGTATTTTTTAAAGATCGGGCATCTCGACATTTATCGTGGTTACCATCTTCCGCGCGATTTCCAAAACTTTGCCCTGCTTAAGGACCGGACCAAATATGCGAAAAGGAAAACCGGACTATATTATGTACGTGGGCAGTATCTTGATAAGGACATGGCCATGTATTTTGAAAGGATTTTAAAATTGTGTCAGGATTATAAAATCAATGTGATCTTAATCAGGATTCCAGTGACAAGGGAATATTTCGCGGAAGCATCCAAACTGGTTCCTGTCGAAAAATTATATGGGGAAGTGAGCCAGATCATTAAAAACTATCCTAATGTGACACGGGTCCTTGATTATCATGATTTGTATTTTGACCGGCCGGATTATTTTTTTGATCCGGATCACCTGAATCCCAGAGGGTCGGATTCGCTTTCATCGGTATTAAAGAGAGAATTTAAAAAACCACCTCGGAAGGATCTGTAAAATTACTTTTTCAGTTTTTTGGAGTTGAACATCCCTATGAATTGCCTGGCCAGAAAGAGAGGTCCGCGGCTTAATATTTTCTCCCTCAGCCGGTAAGGGAACTTGTCAATGATGGCTGTCAGGCAATACAGCATCCTGCCGTAACAGATACCCGGCATGGCCTGCACTTTTATCCAGAGGTTCACTTTTTCATATTGCCTTTTATATCCGGCTAGTTCAGCATATTCTCCTGCCACATAATCAGCGATTTTTACAGCCCGGTCACTGAGGATTTTTTTCCACTTTCCGACATGTTCCGCAGTTATCGGGTGAAATAAGCTGGCATGATGTTTTTTCAAAATATCTGTGGGATAAATCCGTTCAGCCTCTTCTTTCTTTTTATAGAAGTCGAGGACTTCCGGTGTGAAATCTATACCGACAAATTCACAAATCTTCCTGAAGTGCAGGGCCGGATCAGATACCAGATCTTCATAACGGATGATAAAGCAGGCTGCAGGATTCTTCCGGCTTGATTGAATAAACTTCTTTAAGAAATACTTCCATTTATACACGACAAGGGAAATGACAGGTAGCTCAAAATCGACATTTTTCACGGAACAGAAATTATCGCGGTAATCCCTGGTTATACATATAAACTTCGCATCAGGAAAGAGTTTTTGAAGTCTATCGATATAGATGGTATACCCATGATTTTTATCCCCGAATGCCTTGATCTCTTTCTTCTCAAAAAATGAGATATAGTTACTATAAACCACTTTACAAATCGTGCTGTAGGATGTGTGGCCCTGACATGCCAGGATGTCGGATTTCAATTTTTCTGCATCGATATTCCATGCATCAAACTGCCACTGCCGGAACAGGTCATGATAAAAGTTCAACAATGACTTCTCCTTCCAGTATTCGATATTTTTATATTTGGGGTACAGGTTAAGGATGAGCTGGCACTCCCATGGAATTCTGACATTGGGATGGGCATCGAATAACGCCTGCAGAAGTGTTGTCCCCGATCGTGGCCGGCCGACAATAAAGAAAAATGGTATATGGTTTATATCTTCCATACGGATATCAGTATCCAGATTTCACAGTCATTATCAACATTCTCATGAGGTACATTCCTGTAATTTTTGGCTGGTGGCAAAGGTAGAGCATTTCGATTTTGGTTGAAAATTATTTTTAATTTAGCCGCTGAAAAGAATAACAATCAGGAATTTCACTATGAGAATCCCTTTTAATAAGCCTTATTATTCCGGCAGGGAAGCGTATCATTTATCGCAGCTTGTTTATGCAGGTCAGCTTTCCGGGAATGGACTCTTCACCAGGAACTGTCATGATTTTTTCACAAAACGGTATGGCTTTCATAAAGTCTTCCTCACCACATCGTGCACCGATGCTCTGGAGATGGCAGCGTTGCTGGCGGATCTGCAGCCCGGTGATGAAGTGATCATGCCTTCTTTCACTTTTGTCTCCGCTGCCAATGCCATCATCCTCAGAGGAGCAAGGATTGTTTTTGCTGATTGCTCGGATGATTATCCCAACATTGACGCTCGGGCTGTGGAAGGGCTTGTGACACCACGTACACGCGCCATCGCTGTCGTCCATTATGCCGGCGTAGCCTGTGATATGAAAGTGGTGATGGACATCGCACATAAGTATAATCTGTTTGTCATTGAAGACGCCGCCCATGCCATCGACTCCTTTTATAACGGCAAGCCATTGGGAAGCATAGGGCATTTTGGAGCCTTTTCATTTCATGAAACAAAAAATATCATTTCCGGTGAGGGAGGTATGCTGGCCGTGAATGATACTGAATTTATCCAGAGGGCTGAAATCATCTGGGAAAAAGGCACAAACCGCGCAGCTTTTAAAAGAGGAGATGTCAGAAAATATGAATGGTTGGATATTGGATCTTCTTTTCTTCCCTCTGAAATGATGGCTGCATTTCTCCAAGCCCAACTGGAAGACATCGACAATATCCAGAATATGCGCAAAGCCAATTGGAGTATGTATAATGAAAGATTAAAATCTTTGGCTGACAAGGGCTATCTAAGAATACCCGACATTCCGGAATTTGCTACCCATAATGGTAACATGTTTTTTATCCTGACCCATAATAAAAAAGAACGCGATAGCCTGCTCAAGCACCTGGTAGATGAAGGTATACAGGCTGTGTTTCATTACTTACCGCTTCACTCCAGTCCTTATTATAAGGACAAACACGATGGCAGGGCATTGAAGAATACAGACCGCTACTCTGATGGTATTGTCCGCCTTCCCTTTTATACAGCTCTCACTGAGAAAGACATTGATAGTGTAGCTACTTCAGTCATGTCATTTTTTAAAAAATGAATCTATCCCGGCCTGAATGGGATTAGCTCTTCGTCTATTTATTCTTCCACACCGGAATTCTACCCGGTGTCCAGGGGGCTCCTGCTTTTTCCAGCGCATTTTCTATATCAGGCAGGTCCACCTCGCCGATTTTTTTAAGCTGGTCCAAAAGAGCAGGAAAATCCGTCTCAATGGACGCATAAACATCACGCTGTGTCTGTGACACTGCTGATGTTGAGCTCCAGAATGATTCACTTACCGCACTGAGTCTTTCACTTATTGAAGCCGGGGCAGGCCAGTTTTCTTCCTGGCTGGCTTTGGGTTGCTGCCCATAAAAGGCCCAGTTTAAATCATGAAGCTGCAATTCGATCTGTTCTAATCTGTTAAAAAGGTCTGGTGGAAGGCCGGGAGTATTGAAAATCGCTTGTTTGACAGATTGGATGCGTGACATCAGGTCACTTGTATAGCGTTCCGCGCCTTCGACAGCCCTAGTCAGTTCTGCAACCTTTTTTTGAAAAGCGACGAGCTCAGCCCTGTCAGATGCAGGCAGTGTTGTGTTATTGAGAACAATGGCCCGAAACCTGACAGGACCTGCTAAAACCGTTTCCAGACCTCTGACCACTTGTGACAGGGTGACGTTATATGTTCCCGGCATCACCATGTTGCCATCATCACCCAATGCAAGGGGGTCAAAATTTTTATCCAGGCGCACAGGACCTGAAGAAGGAAAATGTAAATTCCATGTGATCCTGTTTATTCCTTCGGATGGTGACTTAGTCAGCTTCCTGATCTCATGGCCCTCCTCATCAGTCATAGTAAAAACAAGATAGGGCTTCACTTCATCATCTTCCTTTCTCAGATCATCCATTGAAGGGATGGGTACCGGTTTCTTTTCTTTCAGCAGATCCTTCTCTTTTTCCTTTCGCAACTGTTTCAGAGTCTTCGGTACTTCCTTACAATAGTAAGTAAAAGTGGCTCCGAATTCGGGATTTTTGGCCACATAAACAGTAGAGCCCTGTCCGTACAAGCCACGTTTCTGAATATACATCAGGGCATCTTTGATAGGAAAGATGTAAGCATCTTTATCCAATATGGAGTCTTTCACCTGGCGTAATGGCGCATAGTTATCAAGGATGTAAAATCCTCTGCCAAAAGTTGCCAGTACCAGATCGCATTCTCTCTGCTGAATGACGGCATCTCTGACAGCAATAGCCGGTATACCGCTTTTAAGCTGAGTCCATGTCCCGCCGCAATTTCTGGTAAAAAACACTCCGAACTCAGTGCCAATAAAAATCAGATCAGGATCTATAAAATCCTGAATGATGGTGTGAACAGTACCATTCTGTGGGAGATTTCCAGTAATAGACTCCCACGATTTTCCCTTGTCGGTGCTTTTAAGTATATAAGGTTTGAAATCATCACGCTGAATATTATCGAAGGAGGCAAAGACAATGTTTTCATCAAAACGGGAGGCAAAGATGTCGCTGACATAAGTATTGTCGGGTATGCCAGGAAATTTGTCGGCCTTTCTCCAGGTTATGCCGGCATCTTCGGTGATTTGTATCAGGCCATCGTCGGTGCCGACATAAAGGAGGTCCTCTTTTACGGGTGATTCATCCATTGAAACACTGGTTCCATAGAGGGATGTAGACACATCTTTTGACACCGCGTCAATACTCCACCACTGGCCCATCACAGGCCATGTATTGCGGTCAATTTTAGCGGTGATATCTTCGCTGATGACCTGCCAGCTTTGACCTCTGTCATCACTCCTGAAAACTTTATTGGCTGCTATATAAAGCCTGGTATTGGAGTGAGGGCTGAGGATGAACGGGGTGTTCCAGTTCCATTTATAGGTGTCTTCTCCTTTACGTGGCTGGGGTTTGATATAGGTATTCTCACCGCTCTTTTTATCATAGCGATAGATATTCCCATATTGATACTCGGAATATACAATATCAGTATTCTTGGGATCGACAGCCTGCCAGAAGCCGTCACCGCCAAGCGTGACGATCCAGTCGGAACTGGTGACACCCTGTCTGGATAGATTTCTGGAAGGTCCTCCCAGGCTCGAATTATCCTGTGTCCCGCCATAGACCCAGTAAAAAGGTTCCGTGTTATCGACATTCACACGATAGAATTGAGTAACAGGCAGATTAGACTTGAAGACATAGTTTTTACCTGCATCCCATGATTCATAGATACCGCCATCGCCACCGATGAGGAGGTGTCCGGTATCTTCAGTATCTATCCAAATAGCATGGTCATCCACATGGCGTTTGTCATTGCCGACGGCATGCCAAGTCTTTCCGCCATCATCGGTAACCTGCATGACAACATCAATGGCATAGACTTTATTCACATCTTTCGGGTCGCAAGTAATTTCGTTATAGTATTGACCCGGAGCGGTATAATCGCTCATTTTCTCCCAGGATTCACCTCTGTTGTCAGACCGGTAGAATCCGCCGGCATTTTCGGCGGCTTCAATGATGGCATACACCACATCAGGATTTACGGGTGACACGTCGAGGCCGATGCCGCCCATATCTGCCGAGGGCAGGCCGGAAGTCAGTTTGCGCCATGTCTTACCAGCGTCGGTGGTTTTATAAATGGCCGTTTCAGGTCCGCCGCCGATCTTGGTAAAGATATGACGACGGCGCTGCTCCGATGAGGCATAGATGACATCCGGGTTACGCGGATCCATGACCATGCAGTTGACGCCTGTATTCTGGCTTATGTCCAGCACTTTATTCCATGTGGCGCCGCCGTCGGTGGTTTTATAGAGCCCCCTGTCTCCTCCTGGCCCCCAAACAGAACCTTCTGCAGCAACATATACGACATTAGAATTCCTGGAGTCAATGAGAATTTTACCTATTTGCCGTGATTCTTTTAATCCCATGTTGGTCCAGCTTTTGCCGCCATCGGAAGATTTATATATGCCATCGCCATAACCCAGTGAACGCTGGTGGTTATTTTCGCCCGTCCCGGCCCAGATGACATTGGGATTGGCCGGATCCATTGCCACGCAGCCAATGGCATAAGAGCCATAGTTATCGAACACAGGTTCGAATGTAGTTCCGTTGTTGACAGTTTTCCAGATATGCCCGGATGCCACAGCCACAAAATATTCTTTGGGATTTTCCGGATTGACGGCAAAATCGGCAATACGTCCCGAAGTGAATGCCGGGCCGATGGAGCGAAACTGTAATCCGATGAAAAGAGACGACTTCAGCGTATCATGGCCATCTTTCTTTTCTTTATCTCCTCCTGATGAAAGATAAGGAATACAGGATAATAAGGATATCAGGATAATACTATATCCCATGCGACAATGATACTTCATAACTAATGATTTTAAGGTTTAACCTGAATGATTTTCTGTTCACTCAGAATTCAATGCAAATTAGTAAATTATTCTGATGCGATGTGAATGATTTAAATTTTGAAGCACGACTTCTATCAAGGCCATTTTCAGTACCTTTTTTCGTATTATAACATGACTGCCATTGACTTTAATTGAATTATCGACTATATTTGTGGTCAACTCTCACTTTCAAAATAAAATATGAAGAATATAATCGTACCGGTTGATTTTTCAGATCTGTCGATCAATGTAATAGATATGGCCGGTAAGTTGGCCATAGCGTTTGGGAGCAAGGTATGGATCATCCATGTGGACTCCAGGCAGCCCTATTATGTCGGGCTGGAGGTCGGCCCTGAACTGTTACAGGACCTGCGCATTGAAGAACAATCCAGGATGGAACTTGATCTGCAGGCTATGGAAGATTATTTAAAGAAAAAAGGTGTTGAAGTTGAAGCTATTCTTTTGCAGGGAAAAATCGTCACTGTCATCCTGGAACAATGTCAAAAACTGGAAGCCGACATGGTGATCATTGGTTCGAAGACCTTTGGGCTTTTTTCCAGGACATTTCTCGGCAGCGTGAGTGAAGGTGTGCTGCGCAAAGCGCCGTGCCCGGTAATGGTTGTGTCGGAACACTCCGACCGCTAACTTTTTCTGCCTGATACCGGTCCCTGTCAGCTAATCATGAGGGCCCTTTTGAATTCAGCCTCCGGATTAAATAAATACCGGTAGGTGATATGGGTCTTTAAAATTTTCCCTCCTACCTGCTCCGCAACATGCATCATTTTTGGATGAAAGTCGCCAATCCAGTTCATCTCGAGGTCAGTATAATGGAGATGGCCGGATGCCACAACATTTGCAAACACAACGACGATGGCGGCCTCCACACCTTTGCCCTGCTGTTCCGGTACAACACCAAAAAGCATCCCCAATACTTTTTTACATGTTTTTGCTTTCTTATGATAATAGTATTTAAGCTTTCCGACAAGGTCCATTTTACCATTCAAGTGCTTAATAATCTGGTTCACTTCGGGTAGCATGATGAAAAAGGCCACAGGTTCATTGTTGTAATAGGCAAACCAAACCAGCCGTTCATCCAGGATGGGTACAAGCTTTTTAATGGTTGCCTTTGCCTGCACCTCGCTCATCATATTCACACCGGTATGTTTGATCCATCCTTTATTATATACTGTTCGGAAGTCTTGAGTAAAGCGGTCGATCTGTTTAATGTCCAGATGCCGGAAAGTGTAATCGTGATTGGTCAATATCTTTTCTGCCTTTTTACGCACCGTATCCTGTAGTTCCGATGTGACCCTGCGATGATAGGTATACTGCTGGAAGTAAAGTTTAAAACCATAAGCCTCAAAAAGATCCTGGTAGTAAGGGAAATTATATGGTGTGCAATAGTTGGGTTCTAAAAATCCCTCGACGAGGAGTCCCCACCACTGATGACGTTCTCCGAAATTAACCGGTCCATCCATGGCTTCCATACCTTTTTCTCTCAACCAATTCCTGCATTGATCGAAAAGAGCAAAGGCTGCTTCCTTATCATTGATACACTCAAAAAAACCCATACCTCCTGTCGGTTGATCTTGCTTAAAAGCCTGCTTGGTGTCAATAAAGGCGGCAACCCTGCCAACAGTCTGTCCGGAGCTGTTATTTAAAATCCACCGTGTACATTCACCATGCTGGAAATACTTATTCTGCCTGGGATCAAAGATCCTTTCCACGTCATTATCAAGTGGGCGTATCCATGTTTTATCGTTCCTGTATAACCAGACAGGTAACATGATAAATGCCTTCTTTGACTTTTTATCATGGACTTCTATAAAGGTGTACTTCTTTTCCATATAATCTCAAACGACATAATTTGTTCATCCTAACATGGAATATCATTGCTACCGGTAGCAGCTTTCACGAGCAGACTATGAATCTCCATTTCCGTGGGTTTAATAATCCCCATTTCCGTAATCAAACCAGTAATATAACGAGCCGGTGTTATGTCAAAAGCAGGATTGATGGCCTCCGATCCAGGGGCAGAAATACGTACCCTGATAATCTCACCATGATCTGTCATCCCTTCCTGAAACAGGACCTCATCCGTGCTTCTTTCTTCAATTTGTATTTCAGAACCTGATGGGCAATTCATATCAAATGTTGATGCAGGAACAGCCACATAAAGCGGGATATTAAATTCTCTGGCGGCGATGGCCTTCTCGAAGGTGCCGATTTTATTGGCCACATCACCATTAGCTGCGACCCTGTCGGCTCCGACGATCATGATGTCGATTAAACCTTGTGACATCAGATAAGCACCGGCATTATCCGTGATGATACAGTGGGGTACTCCTTCATTTTGGAGCTCCCAGGCTGTCAGTTTGGCTCCCTGTCCTCTGGGCCGGGTTTCATCAACATAAACAAAACATTTTTTCCCTGACCGGTGAGCCAGATAAACAGGTGAAAGGGCTGTGCCATAATCGACGAAACCGAGCCACCCGGCATTGCAGTGAGTTTCAATCCGGCAACCATCAGATAAAAGCTCCGCACCATACTCTCCAATTTTGCGACCCTCCGCGGCATTTTCATCAGCTATTTGCTGTGCTTCATCATAAGCATGCCGGAAAGATCGCAGTCCTGCATCATATACTCTCCGTGTAGCATAAAAGAGATTCTGTGCAGTAGGCCTTGTCGATTCTATTTCTTTCCGAGCAATTTCAGGAAGATCTATCTTCTTCGTCTGTTCCGCTTCCTTAAATGCCAGTGCCATGGCAAAGCCTGCAGCAGCGCCAATGGCACCGGCACCCCTGACGGTCATCATCACGATAGCACGACATAACTGCCTGTAATCCAGTACTGTAAATATTTCGAAACGGAAAGGCAAAAGGTTCTGGTTGATCATATAAACCTTCTGATCATCCATCCATATAGTCCGGTATTCCCTGTTGTTAACCTTCATCGCATAAATATGATCCGCTTGTCACCTCTCTGTTCTGTTACTTATCCTGAAATAATTCATTAACGGCAATCCATGCCATCAAACCCATACCGACAGCCAAACAGCTTTCATCAACATCAAACTGTGCATTGTGCAGATTAGCAGTGATGCCTTTCGCCTCATTTCTTATGCCCAGCCTGTAAAAACAAGCCGGACGGGCATGGGCATAATAGGCAAAATCTTCGGCTGTCATCCGCATATCCAGTTCAACAACCTGATCTTTTCCGAGTAACTCCTCAGCATAATTCCTGACAGCAGCCGTTGTTCCGGGATCATTATAAAGAAAAGGATAACCTTTATCGACAAATATTTCACATGAACCTCCATAGGCATTAGCGACCGACTGGGCAATAGTAATGATTTTATCAATAGCTTCTTTTCTCCAGGCATCATCATAGGTGCGTAATGTCCCTTCCATGATCACCTCATCGGGTGTGATATTGGTTTTGCCGTTGGCCATTACACGTCCTATTGTCAGAACCGTGGGATTAAGAGGTGAGGAAGACCTGCTGGTAATAGTCTGCAGCGCCTGGATGATATTGGCTGAGATGACTATCGGGTCAATATTCAGATGGGGTGTGGCGCCATGCCCGCCTCTGCCACGGACGGTAAAATATAATTCATCGCTTGAGGCCATATATTTTCCTGCCTTCATTCCAACCTTACCGGCATCAAGATCGGGGTAAACATGTAAACCGAATATCTTGTCAACATGGGGATTTTCGAGGACACCCTCATTGATCATCATGATCGCCCCACCGGGATATTGTTCTTCTGAAGGCTGAAATATCAGTTTCACTGTGCCGCTGTATTCATTTGAAAGGGCTTTAAGGATCTTTGCTGCACCAAGCTGGCAGGCCATATGCACATCGTGCCCGCAGGCATGCATGACATTACTGATTTTTGAGGAGTATGGTACATCGCTTTTTTCGTCCAGCGGCAAAGCATCCATATCAGCACGCAGGGCGATGACCTTTGATGCAGGATCCTGGCCTTCAATAATACCGACGATACCGGTTCTGGCCATACCTTTTTTAAAGGGAATATCATAACTTTCCAGGTATGATGCAATGCTTGCAGAGGTCCTATATTCCTGCATAGAGAGTTCAGGATTGGCATGAAAATGTCGCCTGATCTCAACGATCTCCTGCTGATACTCAATGGAGAGGGCTTTTATACGTTCCTTCAGATGATTCATCGAAAATTAATTTGTCACATGTTCAAAGATAAGAAGTTTGTTGAATTACAAGAGAAAGAAAGGTTTATTTAAAGGATTGAAGGGCATGGAGTTTTTTATAGAGGCCATTATGTTCAATAAGTTCCTGGTGCGAGCCTCTTTCAACGATTTCACCGTTATCCAGGACGATGATTTCATCGGCAAACTGGATGGTCGACAGGCGATGGGCGATGACAACGGATGTTCTGTTCTTCATGAGATTGATCAATGCATCCTGGACGAGACGCTCCGATTCTGTATCGAGGGATGAGGTGGCTTCATCCAGCAGCATGATCGGCGGATTTTTCAGCACCGCCCTGGCAATACTTAACCTTTGTTTCTGTCCTCCCGACAGTTTGGTACCCCTGTCGCCAATATTGGTAAAATATCCATTGTCCATCTTCATGATGAACTCATGGGCATTGGCAATTCTGGCTGCAGCCTCCACCTCTTCCATTGTTGCCTTCCTGTTTCCAAGGGCGATATTGTTAAAGACTGTGTCATTAAACAAAATAGATTCTTGCGTGACGAGGCCCATCAATCCTCTCACATCCGAAATGACCAGGTCTTTAAGAGGTATACCGTCAATGAGTATCTCCCCTTTTGTCACATCATAGAATCGTGGTAACAGGTTGATCATTGAGGTCTTCCCGGCACCGGAAGGTCCGACAAGGGCGATGGTCCTGCCCTTGGGAATGCGCAGGCAGATGTCCTTCAGCACCTCCTGTTCTGCTTTATTATCAGCTGGGGCATATGAAAAACAGACATCACGGAATTCTATTTCCTGTTTGAACTCGCTAACCCGTCTGGCATCAGGTTTTTCGACGATGACCTCCTCGGCTTTCAGGACTTCTTCGATGCGTTCGACAGAGGCGGCGCCCCTTTGAATGTTGTACACTGCCGTGGTGATAGCTTTTGCAGGAGGTATGAGCTGGGAGAAAATGCCCAGGTAAACGATAAATGTTGCCGCATCCAGAGGATTTTGCGGACCCAGAACAAGCCGGCCCCCGAACCAGAGAACAACGACCATTACCAGTGCACCAAGAAACTCACTCAGCGGCGATGCCAGGTCACGTTTCCGGTACAGACGTGTCATTAACCGGAAGTAGGACCGGTTATGGTCATTGAAATTTTGCTCAGCCGATGGGATGGCATTAAAAGCTTTGATAATCCGCAAACCGGAAATAGTCTCTTCAATAATAGATAATAACTCTCCCATCTTTCTCTGTCCCTTCATGGAGGTCCTTTTTAAGCTTTTACCCACCTGCCCGATCAGGTAACCACTGATGGGCAACAGGACAAGAACAAAAACTGTGAGGGATGGGCTGATGAGAAAAAGGGTGATGACAAAAAAGAGGATGGTGAGAGGCTCACGGAAAATCATTTCCAGAGAGCTCATGATCGACCACTCAACCTCCTGCACATCTGATGTCATACGCGAGATGAGGTCACCTTTTTTTTGCTCGGTGTAATAGGATAAGGGCAGGATGAGTATCTTTAAATACATTTCATTCCTGATATCCTTGACAACGCCATTGCGCAGGGGCGCAAGAAAAAACATGCCGAGGTACCGGAACAGGTTCTTGAGAAAAAACAGAACCACAATGGAAATGGCAATATACATCAGGACTGTCATCTCTCCCCGTTCATGGATCATCCGTCCGATCTCATAATAAAAATTCTGTTTTACCGACTCAAAACTGGACAATGTGAACGGCGGCTTTGTTCCGGGTATTTCAGTAGTTTTAAACAGCATCTGAAGGATTGGAATGAAAAGGGCGAAAGAAACCAGGGAGAAGAGTATCGATAGAATGTTGAAAAGTATGTTCAGGCTGGCATAGCCTGAATATGAGAGAGCATAATGCAGTATTTTGATCAGCTTTTTCATCCATGCAAATATAAAATGAAAACAGACAATTATGATCGTAAATTGTCCATATATGCCAATTCGATTAAATAATACAAGATTTTTCGGTAAGTTCGCAAAATCTTACCTTTGTATCATGGAAACAAAAAGACAAAATAAGATATCGCGACTGATTCAGAAGGAAGTGGCTGAGATTTTCCTTTATGAGGGCCGCAACCTCTTTGAAGGGGCGATGATAACCGTTACCAGGGTTCATGTTACAAAAGACCTCTCCATTGCCAGAATATACGTCAGTTTATTTGCCATAAAGGATAAAAATGAGCTGCTGGGTAAAATATGCCTGCAATCCAGGGAGATCAGGAAAAGACTGGCTGTACGTATTAAAAACCAGGTCCGTATCATGCCTGAATTGGAATTCTTCCTGGATGACTCTCTGGATTATATCGAAAAAATCGAAGAATTACTTAAGAAATGATCCTGTCATATGATGAATACATGGATCTTAAATTAAGCGTTTATGGAATATGATCCAATTAAACGGCGTCTGGGGATAGTGTTCAATAAAACCATATGGCTCCGGAAAATTTTCTATAAACTCCTCGACCTGTTGCTTTTGCGGTCATGGCATGTGAGGCGTGAGCTGATATCCTGGTCTGCCGCACAACAGGGTGAAGGGCAGGTGCTTGATGCAGGATCCGGCTTCGGACAATACAGCTTCTACATGGCAAATAAATGGAGGAATATGTCCATAACCGGTATAGACCTTAAACAGGAACAAATCAATGACTGTAACCAGTTTTTCAGCAGGGCAGGCCTGAACAACGCCCATTTTATTTATGCTGATCTGATTACGTATAAAAAAACAGCCGCTTACGACCTGATCCTGTGTGTTGATGTGATGGAACATATCGGAGAAGACCTTATTGTCCTTAATAACTTTTCAGAATCGCTTAAAAAGGGTGGTCTGTTGTTGATTTCAACACCATCCGACAAAGGCGGATCGGATGTGCATGAGCACGGTCAGGAATCCTTTATCGAAGAACATGTAAGAGAAGGATACAACATGGAAGAGATCAGGGAGAAACTGAAAAGCTCCGGATTCAGCCAAATTGAAGCCAGTTATACGTATGGCATCCCCGGTCAGATTTCATGGAGATTATCGATGAAATACCCGATTGTCCTGCTTGGCATATCCAAACTTTTTTTCATCCTTCTGCCTTTTTACTATCTGGCCGTTATGCCTTTTGCACTCCTATTGAACTGTATTGATTTGAATTTCAGGCAAAGGACAGGAACAGGATTGCTCGTAAAAGCATGGAGATGAAACAATTAATATAACAGCCCGAAATATTGAAAAGTTGCTATGGTAAAGATCATTTCCAAATCAGAAAGGACTCAGAATAATACGTTGCCGGAAAGCCATGAAGGTGATACGAAAAGGAAACGTCTGGTGCTCTGGATGTCGATCTCATTAGTCATCATCGTCCTGGCTTCATTTTCATCTGTTTTTAAAAACGGATTTGTGGATTATGATGATAAGAAATTCATATATAATAACTTACTCATAAAAGAATTAAATTCAAAAAGTCTGGTTAATATTTTTACAGAACACAATTTCACACCGTGGTATAAACCCCTGGTCTATTTATCCTGGGCCATTGAGAAAAAGATCTTTGGTTTAAATCCAGTGGTATTTCACACGACAAATCTCTTATTCCATATAGCAAACACGATCTTTCTGTTTTTAATTCTTCTAAAGTTATTTCGAAAAACATATCCTCAGAATGAATTCACTCCATGGATTGCACTTCTCGTCGCAGCACTGTTCGGCATCAGTCCGCTAAAAGTTGAATCTGTAGCCTGGGCAGTCGAACGTAAAGATGTGATGTTTGGATTCTTCTATTTATCAAGCTTATACTGCTATGTTAATTATTTAACCGGAAGAAAGTATTACAATATCCTTGTCGGAAGCATCTTATTTCTTTTTGGGTTAATGTGCAAATCAATGATCATTACCCTGCCGGTTATCCTTTTTCTTATTGACTTTTTATTCAAGAGAAAGATAAACTTTAATCTTATCAGTGAAAAGGTACCTTTTTTTATAGTTCTACTGATTGGTTTGGGATTCTACGGATTTTTTTGGTCTCCGCCTCATGCATATCATGCACTTACTCCTGGAAGGGAAGCACTACACAATAGAATTTCGATAAAATCCTTCCCAAATAAGCCCACTTATATGGCTTACAAGGCTTCTTTCCACTCTTCCCGTCTCACTGAGTGGGTGACAAGATCAGTTGTTCCTTATAAATTATCAGTGGTTTATCCTTTGCCGAAATTGTATTATCCTGATCGTTATAAGCTGGTAGATCTCGTTTTCGTGTTACCTATTCTTCTGATGATCGCAGCAGGGATCTTTTTTTATAACCGGATTCGTGCACTAACTGCAGCTATCGCATTCTATTTTATCACCATCCTTCCAGTCTTAAATATTTATATTAATGAGAGTTATGTTTCTGATCGCTATACTTATTTCCCATCGATAGGAATTTATTTGTTGATAGGAATTATTGTTCTGGAATTAGCATCGCGCTGGCCAAAAATTAAGTACTTTCTTCTTTCAATATTTGCTGTTTATCTGTTGTTTTTTGGCGTTTCTACTTATCTGCGCGTCAAAGTATGGCATGATAGTATAACCCTTTTTGAAGACCTGGTGACAAGATTTCCAAAACTTTACTTCGGTTATACCTCCCTGGGCAACAGTTATCTTGATCTTGGAAAACCGGAAAAGGCGATTCAGTATTTCAACAAATCTCATGAATTGAATCCCAACCAGGCTATTATGCTGAATGCACGGGGATTAGCCAAACATCACACAGGTGATTATGCAGGGGCACTCCGCGATTATGATCTGGCAATCAGGATGGAACCGACGTTCTCATTGGCATTAAGTAACAGGGGTATTACAAAACTGACACTTGGACAGACCCAGGAAGCACTAAAGGATTTTAATGAAGCCCTCCGCCTGGATAATGAATATGTCTCCGCTTATAACGGACGTGGCATGGCATGGCAGAAACTTGAAGAGTATCAGAAAGCCATTCAGGACTTCACGACTTGTCTGAAGTATAATCCCTATTATGTCATGGCCTATATTAACCGCGGGAACACAAGAATATTAATGAAGGATTATCAGGGTGCAATTGCAGATTTTACCCTCTCGTTCAGGATCAGTCCCAACAATGTCCAAGCTTTACACGGCCTGGGATATACCAAACTGAGCATGGAGGATTATCAGGGTGCGGTGCAGGATTTTACCCGGACCATCAATATGTATCCAAGTTACAGCTTAGCCTATTTTAATAGGGGTGTAGCCAAATTTCATCTTAATGACCTGGCAGCTGCCTGCAGAGACTGGAATGATGCTTACCGCCTTGGCTATACACAAGCATTGGGATTTCTGAATAATTACTGCAAATAAGTAACCTGAATAATCGTTATAATAACCTTATGTATTTCAACTAACCCTGCGATCCTTGAAACTGCCATTATTCATAGCCAGAAGGTATCTTATCTCAAGGAAATCCTATAATATAATTAATATCATATCCGGGATTTCAGTGGCCGGTATCACAGTAGGTACCATGGCACTGATCATCATCCTGTCGGTCTTCAACGGATTCGAGAATATCGTTACGAAACTGTTCAATTCCTTTGATCCGGATCTGCTCATCACTGTGAAAGAGGGAAAAGTCTTTGATCCATCACGCCTGCCGGCTGAAACGATCAGAAATATCCCCGGTGTGATCCGTTATACTGAAGTAGTTGAAGAAAATGCCCTGCTGAAATATGGTTCAAAACAATACATTGCCACCATCAAAGGCGTATCAGAAGACTATGAAAAATATAGTGGTTTGGACAGTATGCTGGTCGAAGGGGAACTGGTGCTGCAAAAGGGTGCGCGCCCTTTCATGGTTCTTGGCTATGGCGTATCCTATTATCTCGGGGTCAACCTGAGTGCTTTTGATAATTCCATTTATGTGTATGTCCCGAAAAGGACCAAGAAGACGCTTTCATCCATTGACCAGGCTTTTAATTCAGGTGTTATCACGCCTTCAGGGATTTTCTCCATACAGCAGGATTTTGACTCAAAATATGTGCTTGTGCCTGTTGGCTTTGCCCGCACCCTGCTTGAATATACCAGCGAAGTCACGGCCATTGAAATAGGGCTGGCTTCATGGACTGACAAAGAAAACATCCAGGAACAGGTGAAACAGCTTTGCGGCGATGACTTTAGCGTCAAGAACAGGTATCAGCAGCAGGAGCTTCTGTATAAAATGATGAAATCGGAAAAGCTGGCTATTTACTTTATATTGGGATTCATTCTGCTGATCGCCACTTTCAATGTCGTAGGTTCATTATCCATGCTCATCCTCGATAAAAGAAAAGACATTGGTGTAATATGGAGCATGGGAGCCAGCAATACCCTGATAAAAAGGATCTTCCTGGCAGAGGGGCTGATGATTTCGCTATCGGGTGCTTTGCTGGGGCTTCTGCTTGGCGCGATGATATGCTGGATACAACAGCGGTTCGGTATCATTAAACTGGAGGCAGGCAGCGGCTCCTTTATCATTGATGCCTACCCTGTCAGAATGCAGGTAAAGGACTTCCTGCTTGTATTCCTGACCGTTATGATCATCGGAATGGGATCAGCATGGTACCCGGTCCGGCAAATCTCAAAAAAATACCTGCAACAAAAATTATCTTAGATTGTTTTTTCTTTTTACGTCATAACATCATTAATTATCTTGCGGATAGACGATAAATGAATGAAATTTTATAATTTTGCGAGCCTGAAACATAAGAACACATCAATCATCAAAACTAACATATGAAGACCTTTACGCAACCAACCTGCCGTTCGATCAAAGTTTTTGTGATCACGACTATTGTCCTTTTTTCTTTAAATATTGTTCATTCAGAAAATATTTCGCTGAATGGCGGAAAGAATGATCTTACAGTCAAAGAGAATACTTACAACAGGTTGTATGTTTCAAATAGTCTAAACTCCTTGGATTATTTCGTTATTAAAACTGACCAGGGTGATTTTACCGAGCTTTTCGCCGGAGCGTATTCAAATACACTGGCTATCGGTTCTCCAAAGCTTCCTGTTTTAAGAAAACTGATAGAAATCCCGGCTGGCGCTGTTCCCGAAGTACGCATCATTAGTTCAGATTATAAGGACTATACCTTGTCGGAGCTAGGCATTCTTAACGCCATACTGCCTACGCAACCTCCTGTGCCAAAAAATAATCACCCGCTGCCACCTTTTGAATATAATACAACTGTTTACAATACCGACGTATTTTATGGTGAAGCGATGGCTTCTGTTGATGATCTGGGTATCATGCGAGGACTGCGCATCGGAAGGCTGAACATTGCACCTGTCCGATACAACCCGGTTACACAAATCCTCAGGGTTTACAAGGAAATAGATGTTGAAATTATTTTCAGGGATGCAAATATCCCTTTGACTATTCAGGAGAAACAGAAAAATGCTTCCCCATACTTCAGCAGCCTCAACCGGATGTTTCTCAATTATAAGCCAGTCGAAACACGGGATACGATCACAAAATACCCTGTAAAATTTGTGATCGTTTCCGATCCGATGTTTTACGACCAACTTCAGCCGTTCATTTCATGGAAGATCAGGAAAGGCTTCAATGTCATTGAAGCTTATACAAATGATCCGCTTGTTGGCAATACCCTGAATTCAATTAAAGCCTATTTACAGTCACTATACGAATCGGGGACGCCCGAGGATCCTGCTCCGTCGTTTATTCTGTTTGTGGGGGATGTCGAGCTGGTGCCGGCATGGAGTTTAAGCGGCGCGTCCGACTTAACTTATTGTGAGTATACCGGCGACTATTTTCCTGAAGTTTTCTATGGACGATTTTCGGCTCAGACACCTGCCCAATTGCAACCGCAGATAGATAAAACTTTGCAGTTTGAGCAGTGCACCATGCCCGATCTCTCCTATCTCGGCAATGTGGTCATGATAGGCGGAATGGACGGCAATTACGCGCAGGTTTGGGCTAATGGCCAGATCAACTATGGTACGGAAAACTATTTCAACGAGGCACACGGCATCTTTTCATATACTTATTTGTATCCTGCTTCAGGCAGTCATGCTGCTGATATTATTCAGAATGTGAGTGATGGTGTAGGTTACGCCAACTATACGGCACATGGAAGCCCCGACGGATGGGCCGATCCGTCATTCAGTGTGTCCGATATTGGAACCTTGCAAAACCAGGATAAATATGGCTTGCTGGTTGGAAATTGCTGCTCCACAAGTGAATTCCAGACTCCGGAATGTTTCGGAGAAGCCCTGTTGCGGGCAGAAAATAAAGGCGCCATTGGATATATCGGCGGCTCCAACAGTACGTTTTGGGATGAAGATTATTACTGGGGTGTCGGCGTCGGACCTATAACGGAAGATCCTCCATCCTATGAGGAGACAACCCTCGGCGCTTATGACCGGATGTTCCATGACCACGGCGAACCATGGGCTGACTGGTATACCACACAGGACCAGATGATCTTTGCAGGAAACCTTGCCGTGACCGAAGGGGCTCCCGGCAGCGCTCAGTATTACTGGGAGATTTACTGCCTTATGGGTGATCCCTCAGTATCGCCCTATATGGGTGTACCCAGCCAAATGACAGTCACCTATGACCAGCTTATGCCATTAGGATCGACATCTTTTACTGTGACAGCTAATCCCTATGCACTGGTGGCCATTTCAAAAGAAGGGGTGCTATACGGAGCTGCTGTGGCTAATGAGTCAGGAATAGCAGAAGTCAGCCTGACACCAATATCTGTACCGGGAACCGCTGACGTGGTGGTCACTAACCAGAACCGCCAACCGTTTATCGGCACAGTTACCGTGGCCTCACCCGATGGACCCTATGTGTTGTTTAAAACATGCATCATCAACGACCAAAGCGGGAATAACAATGGCATGGCAGATTTTAGTGAAACCATTTCATTGAATGTTACACTTGAAAATGTCGGCAACTCCGATGCTACAAATCTGACAGCACTACTGACTACATCCGATCAATACGTTGAGATTACTGATAATAATACTACCCTGGCTGATATTCTGAGCGGCACTACAGTCACCGAGACAAATGCCTTTACTTTTGTCGTGAATGACTCTATCCCTGACCAGCATAAGGTCATTTTCAATCTATCCATCAATGATGGCAGTGATGTATGGTCGTCGAACTTCCCCGTTTCACTATGCGCCCCTGTATTATTCATCGGCCAGATGACCATCGCCGATAACATTGTCGGCAACAGCAATGGAAGACTTGACCCTGGTGAGATGGCAGAGATCATCATTCCTGTCTTCAACACAGGTAGCAGTGATGCTCCCAATGCCATGGCCATGTTAGCCTCCACAAGTGAATATCTTATTCTGAATGCCAGTTCAGCAGAACCTGGTATTATCCCTTACGGTCAATCGGTAAATACGGTATTCATAGTTACCGTCAACCCTGCAACTCCTGTCGGAACTGTTGCTGATTTTACATCATACGCTGAATCATCCGCCTATTCAGCAGAAAAATCCTTCAGCCAAAAGATCGGCTTGGTGCTTGAGGATTTTGAAACGGGTGACTTTACTGCTTTTGACTGGCAAATGGGTGGCGATGCCGAGTGGACGGTGACTGACAATAATGTCTGGTCAGGTACATTTTCTGCAGTGTCAGGCGATATAGGCGATGAACAGGCATCCTGGCTTGAAATTACCTTCGATGTACCGGCTGATGACACCATTTCTTTCTTCAGGAAAGTATCTTCGGAAGATGGGTACGATTACCTGAGCTTTTATATTGATGACGTCCAGGCCGGGCAGTGGTCAGGCGAAAAAGACTGGGAACGTTTTGCCTATGCGGTGACCTCGGGAACGCACACATTCAAATGGCAATACGATAAAGATTACAGTGAATCGTATGGCGGTGATTGTGGCTGGATTGATTATGTTGTGCTGCCGTCGGTTGGCGGGGCCGGCGAACCTCTTTCGCTTACAGCTGTCGCCTATCCTCAGCAGGTATGTATTGGCGATGGCGCGCAACTGTTAGCTTTACCTTCCGGCGGAACGGGCATGTATGCCTACTTATGGTCACCCGCCGAAACGTTGAATGATCCCACTGCATATAATCCTTTTGCAAACCCGGCAGAAACAACCATTTACACTGTGCAGGTCACCGATGGACAAGATACTCTGTATGCTGAAGTCACCCTTCCTGTCCTTGAACTGCCTGAACCACCGGCTATCACCCAGGAAGCAGAACAACTGGTTTCCAGCTCAGCAATCGGCAACCAGTGGTATATCTGGGGACAACCTATTGCAGGAGCCACCGAACAGACATACACACCTCTGGCTACCGGTGAATATTATGCCACCTATTCCAACGAAAATGGCTGTGAATCCGCACCATCAAATACCATATATTACATTTATATTGCTGTTGAAGAACTTGAAAGTGACAGCAAGCTGACGGTTTTCCCGAATCCATTTAACGATCGCGTGAATATCAGCTATTCACTGGATAAAATTTCGGATGTGAAACTTGTTTTATTCAATACTGTTGGAAAAGAAATTTCTGTTCTTATCAACACCCGGAACCAGCCCGCGGGCAACTATTCATGCACACTAAACGCTTCAGGGCTTGTGCCGGGTATCTATTATTGCCGTTTTGAAACAGGCAGTCAAATCGTCACCAGGAAATTAATTCTTACACAATAATTGAATTAAACATTATTTTTCTCTATTTTTGACAGGCATTTTAAATTTTTTAATTTTAATAGGATGAAAAAACCTATAATCATATCTTTCCTGTTCCTTGGTATTATTCATTTAACATTGGGCACCAACTGGACCAGCATCATTTCCACTAATCCGACTCCTGCCAAAGTGCAGCTCCTTTCATCCACTGTCGACAGGTCGGTTGTCCGGTTTACGCTAGATGGTTTTTATCAGCAGGTGGTGCAGACGCCGCGTGGTGAGGCTGTGGTCATTACCGTTGACAATGGCACACCCATGCTGGTTGGTGGTTCTCCAGATCTGCCCAGGCTCACAGGTTCTGTGATTATCCCTGACCTGGCCCGGATGGATGTGAAAGTGATCGCCTCATCCTTTACCGACTTTCCCGATATCCTGGTTGCACCTTCAAAAGGTAATCTCTCCCGCGATATTAATCCGGCATCCATCCCTTATCAATATGGAAAAGTATATGATCATGACGGATTCTTTCCACAGACACTCGCTGAATTAGGATCACCCTATATTTTAAGGGATTACCGCGGACAGGCTATCATCGTTTATCCTTTCCAGTATAATCCTGTCACTCATATTCTCAGGGTCTATAAAGAGATCACAGTAGAAGTTAAGAAAGTGGGAAATGATGGTTCAAACCCATTTCACCGTGTAAATGAAATAACCGAGATCAACAGCGAATTTCAAAGGATCTATGACCGTCATTTTCTGAATAGCAGTGATATCAGATATACCCCTCTGGATGATCATGGTAATATGCTGATCATTTCTTATGGTGATTTTATTGCTGCCATGCAGCCCTTTGTCGACTGGAAGATTAAAACCGGTATGCCGACTGAGATCGTGGATGTGGCAACGATCGGTGATGCCAGCGCAATAAAAACCTTTGTTGAAAATTATTATAATTCAAATGGATTGACATTTTTATTGCTTGTCGGCGATGCAGAGCAGGTTCCTTCACATCCCTATGGAGGTGTGAATGAATCGGACAACAGCTATGGATTCCTTACAGGAAGTGACTCCTATCCGGAACTTTTCGTCGGCCGGTTTTCGGCTGAAAATGTCGATCATGTCACCACTCAGGTAGAGCGTACCCTCATGTACGAACAGAATCCGCCCACATCAACCGATTGGTTTTCAACTGGCATAGGCATTGCCTCGGACCAGGGTACAGGTGATGACAATGAATATGACTGGGAGCATTCCCGTAATCTCCGGACACAACTATTGGACTATACTTATACCCAGTGTGCTGAACTTTACGACGGTGACCAGGGTGGTGAAGACCTGCCGGGAAATCCCTCACCGCCAATGGTAGCTGACAAGGTGAATGCCGGCGCCAGCATAATCAATTACACAGGTCATGGAAACATAACATTATGGGGAACATCCGGATTCTCCAACTCCGATGTCGATGAACTTACCAATACAGGCATGTGGCCATTTATCTGGTCAGTGGCATGTAATAACGGCACTTTTGGAGGAGTGACATGTTTCGCTGAAGCGTGGCTCAGGGCTACTGATATTTCAGGCAATCCTACCGGAGCGATTGCAACATTTATGTCCACCATCAGCCAGTCGTGGTCTCCACCTATGGAAGGCCAGGATGAAATGGTAGCCATCCTTGTGGAGAGCTACCAGGATAATATTAAAAGAACATTCGCCGGGATTTCGATGAATGGTTGCATGAGCATGAACGATTCCTATGGTGGAGACGGAGCAATTGAAACCAACGCATGGTCAACTTTTGGTGACCCGTCGCTGGTGGTGAGGACAGCCTTCCCGCAAACCCTCACTGTCACACATGATGCCGTTCTATTACTCGGATCTTCGCAATTCAGCATAAACTGTAGTACGGATGGTGCACTTGTGGCCCTGACAACCGGCAACACCATCCTCGGCACAGCCACTATCCAGAGCGGCTCGGCCATCATTGAATTCGATCCTCTTACAGAACTCGATACCCTATCGGTGGTTGTCACAGCCTATAACTACCTGCCTTATACGGCTGATGTTGAAGTCATTCCTGCCAACGGACCGTATGTTGTATTTGACGCTTACGAAATAAATGACGCGGCCGGTAATGGCAACGGACAACTTGATAACGGTGAAGCCGCAAACCTTAATTTCAGTGTAAAAAATATCGGAACAGAAAATGCGTCAAATGTCAGCATCACCATTGCTTCTGCCGATCCCTATGTGACTATTACAGATAATAATGCCGACTTCGGCACTGTACCCTCAGGTGGATCAGTGATGATCACCGATGCCTTTTCCATCCAAGTGACTCCCGATATTACTGACCTGCATGTGATCACATTCTCCATGGAAGCCACCAGCACCGGAAGAGACACCTGGACCAGTAACTTTAACATTATTGCACATGCACCATCTATTGAATTTGCCAGCTTATCGATCAACGATCTGACAGGCAATAATAATGGGAAGCTTGATCCGGGTGAGACGGCTGAAATCTCAATAACCATAACCAATGCAGGTTCCTCTGATGCTGCTGATGTTCAGGGTATTCTGGTATCCGGCGATCCAAATGTCACCATCCTGGGAAATTTTATGCCCTATGGAAGCATTCCTGCCGGAGGCTCTGCCGTGCAAATCTATACAGTAACAGCCGATATACTTACACCTCCGGGTCACTCAGCTTCATTCGACTTTACCATGACAGCCACTCCAGGTGTAACAACCAGCTCATCATTTGATATAATCATTGGCCAGATACCTGTGCTGATCGTCGATCTTGATAATAATCACAGCTCTGGCCCGGTGCTCCAGACTGCACTGCAGGATATCGGAATAGCAGCGGAATACCTTACCAATCTTCCTGTCAACATGAGCCTCTATTCTTCCATTTTTGTCTGCCTCGGCATATATTATGACAATTATTCCCTGAGCCAGGCTGATGGACAGGCTCTTGCAGCATACCTGAACGATGGCGGAAATCTTTATATGGAAGGAGGTGACACCTGGGCCTTTAACGAGCAAACAGCGGTTCATGCTATGTTCAATATCCAGGGAGTAAATGACGGCTCAGGCAACATGAACATACTGAGCGGGGAGACAGGGACCTTCGCTGAAGGCATGTCATTTTCCTATGCTGGTGAGAATTCCTATATGGACCAAATCGAACCCATAGCCCCGGCTTATGCGGTATTCAAAAATTCCAGCCCCGAGTATACTGCCGCTGTCGCTTATGATGCCGGGACTTATAAGACTATAGGCACTTCATTTGAATTTGCCGGATTGACAGATGGCACATCACCATCCACCAAAGATGAATTGATGCGGGAAATCATTGACTTCTTCGGCATCGGACAACTACCAACCGGCAATGTTACAGGTGTTGTTACCGATGCCGGCAACGGAAATCCTGTTGTTGGAGCCGAAATCAAAGTGGGCAGCTACATCGCTGTCACCAGTGACGACGGTTCTTTCACCGGAACCTTCCCGGCCGGCGAATGGCCTTTGTGCGTTACAGCAGAAGGATTTGAAACGAATTGTGAAACCATTACCATTTACAGCGACTCTACCATCATACACAACTTTTCCCTTGCCATCCTCAGTGCACCCTATAACCTCGAAGCTTCACTCGCCCAGAACATAGTGACACTGACATGGAATATGGACAATGACAGGGTATTCAAGTATTTCTGTGTATACAGAAGTAAGAATGATGATCAATTTGAATTGCTGACCACAACCACTGAAAATGGTTATAATGACGTACTGCCGGCAGCAGGTTTTTATCATTACTATGTAACGGCCATGTATGAAAATGACAGTGAGAGCCTCCCAACAGAAACAGTGACCATTGAGTACACTGCTACCGGTATTCCCGGTGATGATAACACATCTACTGTGACAAAACTTGGCACCAACTACCCGAATCCTTTCACCGATGAAACAACCATAAGATACTCCCTGAAGAGTAACAGCGAAGTGTTGATAGATATCTATAAGCTGACCGGTGAAAAGGTGAAAACACTTGTTGATGAAACCATGAAGGCCGGCCTGCATGAAGCCGCATGGGATTGTACTGACGACTTTAACCGCCAGGTATCTAAAGGTATCTACTTCTACCAGATGAAAGCCGGGGATTATCTGAGCACAAGGAAAATGGTGCTGATGAAATAACGTCCATCTCCTCAGCCTGAATCACTTCTTTTGTATCGGCATTAAAAACAAACGCCACCACAGAACAATCCTCGTACTTCCAATCAGGCAGGATTTCGAAATTTGTGAAACTCAGATGATATTTTAATCCTGTCTCAACAGGGCCACCCGGATTGATTTCTTCACCCCATGTGCCATTGATAGCACCCCTGAGAACATGCTGATGCACATAATCGAGCCAGTCAGGTGTGGGACCAATCGATTGATTATTGTTCTTCTGAGGTGCGACAATATTATTCTCAATCAGACAAAGACAAAACCTGAATGTACCATCAAGCTGATTTATAAACTTGACATGACAGTCGCCACTCAACTTCCGCGAGATCTGATCGTATATCAAACCTAACTCTATATATGCATCAGGGGGTAAATCGATAATATCCTCGATTGCTGCTCCCCATTTTTCAGGCGCTATGATACGGTTCTGATTGTATTCCATACGGTTAACCATGCCATTGGGATTGCCCACACCGCTGATGCCGAAGAAATTATCCAGCTCATTCCCTGCTGGGGTGCGAAAATCGGCTGAATAATTACCTGATTGCGGCATAGCAAAAAAACCTGCGTGGACAGCCATGACTACAACTTTATTCCCATAATAATCTTTCAAATCTTTCGCTGTAACAGCAGCGGTGGGACAATTTATACAGGTATGTCCGGTATAATCTTCCAGCAATACTTTTCGAACAGCCTGTGTACTTGAAGTATCTATTACTGTTTCCCTGGTAAAAGGTTCATCAATGATATCACAGGAAGACACGAACAGGACGAATACGGAAAATGAGAGAAATTTTAATAAGGTTTTCATATCTGATCAAAGGTTCAAGTTCATTCAATAGTCTATTTATCCTATTACTTAGCCCCACACTTTAGTGCGGGGATTTAGAAGCTACTCGTAATAGTCAGCATAAATCCGCTGGCAGCAGGCACCTGGCGGCAGACACCTCCCACGCATAGCAGGCCCTCACGCTGCCGGCCATAAGCCAGTGATATACGATTCGTTTCATGGGTGAATCCCAGGGCTCCATAATAGTAATGTACCGGATCACCTCCATCGGGACGATTGAAATTGAACTGGTCCTGGATAGTGAAAAACCACTTGGGAGCTATGGTGTATTCCAGCAATGCCAGACCCCAATCACCCTTATCCTGTTTTGTTCCCAAATATTGCAATTCCATCCTGAGAGATTTGGTCGGCGTGAACTTATACGTCATGTCAGCAACGGCAATATGTGCATAAACCATACTTCCATGGCCTTCCATAACCTCCTGGTTATAGGAATGGTACATGTATTCAAAATTGACTTTGAATTTATCGCTGATTTTCCTAGTAATCTCAAAGTCCATATCCTGAAAATACAACTCATTACCGGGTTTGAAAAAGGGGCTCTTATAGCCCAACGTTCCTCTTTCACTAACAGGCGTCGTATCATTGAGCATATTTTTCTTAATGGAATTAGCCTGGGAGAATAGTAAGGATATTGTTGTACCGTATTTTCCGCCTAATTTCGATTTCTTTGGGATGGTATAGGTAACCTGAGCCATAACGTCAAATTCTCCGTTGGGTTGTGATGCATAAGGATATATCGACTCAAGGGTATAGTTGTGCTGCTTGGTGAGCGGTGGGATAAAGCTGATGTCCAGTCCATTTTTTATCACCCTCCGGTCAGTTTTATAGCTCATATTATCGATCCACTTGGCGAAAAGGGAGATGCCGAGGCCCTTTGTCGAATAAGATCCTGTCAGGAAAACAGCTTGTCCTTTTTTGAAGATGAAATTATTGAAGGCTGAAGGATCATTTATTTTATAGGCATATTCACCCTGGATGTTGTATTTTCCCCGGGTGACGTTGAGTCTCCCGGCAAAAGCAGCGACGTTTTCAGGGAGCTTAAACTTAAATGTGGGATCATCTTTCTGATATTTGCTCACAGCGCTGCCACCCAGGATGATCCTGGTTTTATTTTCCTGCCACCCCTTAAAAATATCATTCAGGGTAAATTCAGCATCCAGACCTCTCACATATCCCCTGTCACCGGGTTTGTATTTGACCCAGTAATACCTTTGCGAGCCGATGATACCTTTAAGCAAAATACCTTTTGAAGGAGTATACTTCAGCCCCAGTCCCTGCACTGCATTATCATAACCAAGATCCCACTGTTCATAGGACCTGAACACCAGCCCGCTGCCAAACTGGTCATACACATTTCCCAGTGTCACTTCAAGGTTGTACTTCCTGTAATTGGCAAACCAGTATGGAATGCCTAAACCCTCATATTCCCTGTCATAACCGGCAATAGGCTTCAGGTAGGTTTCGAACCTGAGCCCTGCCGAAAAATCTCCCAAGGTATAAATAACATTTCCGAATCCGTTCAAGCCGATCTTTTCGCCGTTGATGGTCGAGTCGGTTATACCTAAATCGACATCAGGCTGATAGGTCTGAACGTCGGCCTCAAAATTTCCGCTGACCTTACTCTGTTCCAGAAAACTCTGCGCATTTGACAGAAATGGGATAATCAGGAAAATGGCAAAAAGGAATTTCCGGGGTAAAACTCTTTTCCGTTGCATAGTAACAATTAAATATAGTAGAGGATGATATTTTTCACTCCAAGGGTTGACCGGCGATCAATGCCCTGACCTTGCCGATGAGTTCCAGTTCGCCTCCTTCAACAAAAGAGGTGTGCTGCCAGACGATCTCACCTTTGCCATTCACCAAAAAAGTATGGGGAATGACGCCGACGTTCATGGCACGCTTGAAATCACCATTCTGGTCTAAAATGACTTCATATTCCCATCCTTTTCCATTCACCGTCGGCTGCACATTCGACGATGACCTGGCATCATCTATTGACACAGCGATGAGCTTAACGCCGGTTTCTTCACGCCAATCATCATAAACATCCGCAATGGTCGTCAATTCTTTGATGCATGGCTTGCACCATAAAGCCCAGAAACTGATGATGACAGGCTTGCCGTTATTGGAGATGTCGGCCGTGTTGAAATTTTCGCCCCTCACATTTTTTATCATCACTGAAGGGAGCTTACGCAATTTGCCCTCGTCATTCTGCGCAATAACAACCAAGCCAAGAAGAAATAAAACCAGGAAGAAAAACGTTTTTTTCATAAATCCACTTTAAAATTGACGCTTTGGCTTCTCAAAATGCCTGCCAAAAATACAGGATTTTTTTTAAAGATGCTGAACCTGAATCTTATTTAATTTATTTCTAAGATCTCAGGATGGGCTCATTGCTCAATATATACCTCGATGAGTTTTGATTCAATTCTGGGAAACAGGGTTATCTCGGATGCGATGGCTGCAGGGATCAGCACGGTCTCGCCCATCTTCAGATTTTCCATGCCACCGGTGTAATGGATGTTCACATCTCCTTTTATGCAGAGATAGATTACAAATGAATCAATGGCATTAAAATCTTTGCCAATAGGCCGGTCAATATGGAGAAGGTTTGTGCTGAACCAGGGACTTTTTACCAGTTGCACGGTACGATTAAGTTGTTTGACGTAAGAGGTTTTATAATCCTTGTAAAAATTATAATCCATGGCGTCGAGAGCCTGTACAATATGCAATTCACGTGATTTTCCCTTTTCATCAACGCGGTCCCAGTCATAAACGCGGTAGGTCAGGTCGGAAGTCTGCTGAATCTCTGTTAAAAGAATGCCCGGGCCAAGTGAGTGTATCCGTCCGGTGGGAATAAAGAACACATCTCCTTTAAGCACTTTCTCAACATTGAGAATTTTTTTCAGATTTTTTTCTTTGAGATATCTGACAAAAACGTCCCTGTCGATCTTGCGGTTAAATCCTGAGATGAGCTCGGAACCTTCATCGGCCTGGACGATATACCACATTTCATTCTTACCCTGGCTGTCATGCCGCAGGGCTGCAATCTCATCATCGGGATGCACCTGTACGGAGAGATAATCGTTCGAATTGATGAATTTGATCAGGATGGGGAATTCGTTGCCAAATCTCTCGAAAGCATTACCACCCACCAGATCATCCATGTATACCTCCACCAGCTCATTGAGTTCATTTCCTGCCAGAAATCCATTGTCGACGATGCTCTGGCTGCCTTCATAACCTGAAAGAACCCACACTTCGCCACAGTTGGGCAGCGGTGAAAAATCCATGCCCAGCACAGTCCTGATCTTCTGCCCTCCCCAGATCTTGTCTTTATATATTGGCTTGAATTTTAACGGATATAATGTATTCATGTTTATTCTTCATTTTTCATTTTTCATTTTTCATCTCCCGACTTTCGTCGGGATTTCACTCGGCTTCGCCTCGTTCAACTTCATATCCCGATTGATTGATGATGCAACATTTCAAAATTAGGAATATTTTTCGTTTTTCTATTGAATTTCGTCCCGATGGGACTCTATTGGAAATTTTTCATTTTTCTATTAAATGTCGTCCCGATGGGACTCTGTAGGAATTATTTTTAATTTTGTGCAGATAACATATCCGGTTATGAAAAGCATCGGCGTCTTTTGTGGATCCAGCATGGGCCGTAACGGTGTGTACAAGAAACATACCGCTGAACTCGGCAGGCTGCTGGCCGTAAAAGGTATCCGGTTAGTCTATGGCGGCGCCAATATCGGGCTGATGAAGATCCTTGCCGACAGCACACTTGAACATGGCGGATATGCCATAGGTGTCATGCCACATATTCTGGTCAGCAAAGAAATCGCCCACACAGGTCTTAACGAGATTCATATTGTCAACTCGATGCATGATCGCAAGACCACCATCACCGGGCTGTCGGATGCCTTTATAGCTTTGCCCGGCGGCTTGGGCACACTCGATGAACTGGCTGAAATACTCTCCTGGTCGCAGCTCGAAATCGTCAAAAAGCCGCTTGCGCTTTTCAACATCGACGGCTATTTTGATCACCTGATCCGGTACCTTGACCATTGTGTCAGCGAACGGTTTTTGCGCACCGAACACAGGAATAACCTCATCATTGATGATGATGCTTCACGGCTGCTGGAAAAATTAGAAACATACAAGCCTGTCATGGTCGACAGTAAATGGGTCGATGAACTGAAACACATACTTTAAGGAATACACTCTATGCTCATTATCGGGATAACAGGAACATTGGGTGCAGGAAAGGGTGCTATCGTTGAGTATCTTGTTGAAAAGGAGCATTTTAATCATTTTTCAGTCAGGGAATTTCTGACTGAAAAAATTTTTCATAGAGGACTGCCTGTAAACCGCGACAGCATGACATTGGTAGCCAATGAGCTCCGTACGCGTCATTCGCCTTCCTATATCATTGACCAGCTCTACGAGAGAGCCAGCAGATCGGGCCGTGATTGCGTGATTGAAAGCATACGCACACCGGGTGAGGTGGAATCACTCCGGAAAAAAGGGAATTTTTACCTGTTCTCTGTTGATGCGCATCCTCTGATACGATACGAACGTATTGTCGTACGAAATTCAAATACCGACCGCATCAGCTTTGAAACATTCCTCGATAATGAACAGCGCGAAATGAGTTCGGCCGATCCGAATAAGCAGAACATCCTGTGGTGCATCAGGCATGCGGATTATTCGTTAATAAACGACGGCACGAAAGAGGAGCTGTACCGCAGGGTGAAAACGGTGATGGAAGAGATCAGGAAGTGATTGGGCGATTGAACGATTGAACGATTACACGATGGCCGAGGTTCTCCATCGAATATCGCTCAATCAGCCATCGGCCATCGCTCAATCTTTTAATTCATCACCACAAATTTTTCTTTCCCCGCGACTTTTCCCTGGCTTGTGACCATGGCAATATACAGCCCCGGCTGCCACCCTGCGACATCCACAGCGATCTCCTTTTGCCCTTTATGAATCTTGGTTTCAAACACTTTCCTTCCAACATCATTAAAATATTGAATTATAATATCCGGGTTGTCCTCTGTATTTTTTAAACTTATGCTCACCTCTTCATAAGCCGGATTAGGATAAATTTTGATCAGGTTTTTGCCTGTTTTGAATTGATGATCGTCAATTGACACATTTAGACCATAACCTGTCAAATCCGCTTTAACAAGTTTTGCATGAATACCATGCCCGACAACATAATATCCTGTATTTCCATTTAAAATAACATCGAAAGCTTCATAGTAATATCCATAATTCCATTGCCAATCTTCCATCCCATCTTTGTTGGTCTTCATGTAAAAGAACGCTGGATATGAATAGTTTTGCGGGGAAATAGAACCACAAAATATAAAGCCACTGTCATTGGTTTGTTTTAAGGAATAGGCATAGTCAGAATTTGAGATATCATAAAACTGTTTCTGATAAATGACCGTGTCGGCATTAAGCCTCCATAATATAATATCCCTGTTCTCAGTTTCCGGATTATAACCATCGCCGATAATTGCAAAATTACCATCTGAACAATGAATAATTTTTGTACTCTCGCTATACAGATCTTCTGAAATATACGTCCAGATATGATTAAAGGCTGGATCAAATTCCACCAAAAACATCCCATCGGGAACCCACCCCCATTCAATAGAATAACTTACTATTGCTCCCACTACATAATAACCGCCATCGGGCTGTTTAATAATCGAACTGGCCCTGGCGTCGACGTCAGTCAGAAACTCTTTTCTCAGTGATACATTTCCTGAGGTGTCTAATACCAAAATAGTTGCCTTACTATGATATTCCCATGGATTCTGTTCTTCATAATTTGTACTGCCGACAGCAACCAGGTATCCATTGTCCCATAACAGGTCATTCACCCAACCAATATCTGTGCTATATTTTTTTAACAAAGTATCACCATTGCCATTAATTTTAATCAGCCAGCAATCGTTAAGAGACTCTTGTCTTTTTAAACCCTCATTTATAGGTACAGGCCACAGTGGATTAAAGCTGAATGAATAGAAAATATCCACATCAGGCTTTTGCACAAGGGTATTTGTAATCTCTTGATGAAATGTATAAGGAAAAGTATAGGAAATATCCCAGATTTTAGTACCGTTCGAATCGATCCTCATAAAACCCGGAGTATATTCGTAATAATCGTATTCAGCATATCCTGCCAGAAATAAATCACCGTTATTTACTTGAAGGATTTTAGTGAAATATCCTTGATAATCCTCGAAGAAACGATATTCTTTATCCCATACTAACGGCTGTGCTGTTAATATGGGGTAAAAGTTCATGTGACAGAACGCAATTAGTAAATACAAATGCCATTTGAAATTCATGATAAATAGTAAAATTTTGCGCATCTAAAGATACTATATATATTCATGGAGAACAAATGCAATCGGAAAAGCTGGCCTAATTTTTCCTGTTTCATTAATCACCGCATCGTTATTAAAAATCTGTCGCCCTTACAGGGCTATTGAATTTCGTTCCTAACGGAACTATGCAATGAGTAGTCGCGGCATTTAATAAGCTATTAAATTTCGTTCTAACGGAATTATGCGGTTAGCGACGTAGTCGCGCCATCCAATAGCAACGTAGTTGCGACATCCAATAGTGCCGTAGGCGCGGCATCCAATAGCAACGTAGTTACGATAGTATGGTAGCAATGACTACTGCGTATCCGCTTGTTTATTGTTATTGTTTTTTTTGCCGAAGATGACCGGCAACAGGGGCAGAATCAGCAGGTTCATTCCGGCAAACAGGATAAATGTCCAGCGGTAGCCGATCATATCGCTGAGGCGGCCGCCGGCAGCCAATCCCAGGCCGGCGCCTGCATTCGACATGGCCATGAGGATGGCAAACATCGAAGCTGCAATGCGTATATCAGTCTTGGCCATTGATGTGGCAAAGAAAACCGCTTCATAATAGCCGTAAGCCAGTCCAAATAAGAATACCAGAGGCCAGGCCAGAGCCGGACCTGTCACCACTGCAAACAGGAAAATGGCTATGAGTGCCGTAACGATGGCTCCCACCACCGCCCGGCGATGCCCGATCCTGTCGGTGAGCCTGCCTCCTGTCAAGCCACCCAGTGTGACGCCAATGCCCCATAAAGCCGTGTAAAACCCGGCCATGAGAAGCGTGATATTATAATTTTCTTTCAAAAAGGGATTTACAAGCTGGTTTGTGCCGCCGGTGATCATGAAACTGATCAGCCCCAGCATGCCCACAGCCAGAACATCGCGGCGCCTGAAAGCCCGGAAAGCTTTCCAGACGAAGGTGCGTCCGGCAGGATGGACAGGCTCCCTGGTTAAGAGTACCAGAGGCAACGGAAGTAATGTCATGACGGCCAGTGCGATGAAAACAGCCGTCCAGTTAGTGAGATAGGAAAGAAAACCGACGGCAGCTGCGATTATGACTACACCCACAGCCCGCCCTGCAACCATGATGCCCTGCACCTTGCCTCTCTCTTCCGGCGGCGTAGTGTCGAGTGCCAGCCCATCGGTACAGGTGTCATAAAGCGCCATGCCCGACAGACTGAAGAAAGCCACAGTCGTCAACAGGGCGAATGAATGAGAGGGATTTATAAAGGGAAAGATCAACTGACCACCGGCTTGTATCAGTAGTCCGATGATGATATATGGCTTGCGGTATCCCAGCCCGAACAGGTTCACCTTGTCGCTGAGCATACCCCAGAATATCTTCAATATCATCGGCGTCAGGGCAATGGCTGAAAATATGCCTATCTGGCTCATAGGCAGGTCAAAGGAGCGCAGGTAAAGGGCATTCAAAGAGGTGAAGTATCCCAGTACCGAACCTTGGGCAAAGTAAAGAAGGGCGAACATGGTGTACCTTAAATTCCGGCTGGACATCATGATGCGATAATGTGACCATGTAAATATAGAAAAATTTATTCAGTGTCATTTCCTGATTAAATTTGACATAATTTCGACATGTGAAACAGGGCTGAAATATTTTGTAGTAAAATATTAAAAATCAATCAATTGACATAAACTCCATAGCAAGCTCTGGATTCAAATTCCGCAGCGAGTTGCGGGGAATTGAACCAAACCACCTCACCACCTTCACCCCCTCTCTTCGAGGAGAGGGGGACGGGGGGTGAGGCCAAATAAATAAGATGCCAGAAACCAGAAAAAAAAGGTATCATCGTCCGTCGTGGGATGAATATTTCATGGAGGTAGCCAAGACTATTGCCAAGCGGGCTACGTGTGACCGTGGCAGGAGCGGGTGTGTGATAGCCCGTGACAGGCAGCTCCTCGTCACAGGGTATGTCGGATCGCCTGTCGGACTGCCGCATTGTGACGACATCGGACATCTGATGAAAAAAATCATCCATGAGGACGGCAGCATCAGCCAGCATTGTGTCCGTACCGTGCATGCCGAGCAGAATGCCATCTGCCAGGCTGCGCGACTGGGCATATCCCTGCAGAATGCCACCCTGTACTGCCGCATGACACCCTGCCACACCTGCGCCATGCTCATTATTAATTGCGGTATCACCCGTGTCGTCTGCGAAAAAAAATACCACCTCGCACATGAAACTGAAGAGATGTTCACAACAGCCGGAATTGAGCTGGTATATGTCAGTGACAGGGTGATGAGGTATGCGGATCAATAGGAGCTGCAAGCTATTAACTAATAGAATGTAGGTTGCAGGTTACGGATCGCAGGTTACAGGTCGCAGGTTACAGGTTGCTATATTCTAAATTTTATCCCAATAATCTCAGTTTTAGCTTTAAAGCTAGAATAACTATTAAATGGAAATACAACATTTGACTTGTAACCTGTAACTTGCAACCTGAGACCTGAGACCTGAAATTTATATCTGAAGACCTGAGGCTCGTAGCTCCTACTTTTTCACCACACTTTGTATCGCCCCCTGGATATCAATCCATCCAAAGATATGTGCTGCGGTGAGCAGGATAGTGATGACAATAACCCACCTGACAAAGTTTGCACCCCAGCTTATGGCCATCTTTGAGGCCAGATAACCGCCGATGAGCGAACCAATGCCGAGGATAAGGCCATACGACCAGTTGACCTGGTGATTGATGATGAAAATAACAAGGGCAAAAGGAGTAAAAAACAGCACGATGAAAACCTTGAGGGCATTGGCTTTGACGAGTTCATAACCTGCACTCAGCACAAGGCCTGCCAGGAGAAAATAACCTACACCTACCTGGATAAATCCGCCGTAAAGGCCAATGAAGAAAAAAATGACGACCTGGAAAAAGCTCACCTTTTTTTCGATCAGCTCCTTTCGTTCCTTTATCCAGCGTTGCGGTTTGACGAGGATAAAAAACAGCATGAACAGCATCACAACGGCAATGCTTTTTTCGATCACTTCCTTGTTGACGTCGACAGCGATCCAGGCGCCGGCGACAGAACCCACCACTGCCGGCAGGGAAAGCCAGAGTCCTTTTTTCAGGTCAAGAACTTTTTTATGCTGAAACATACCAACGGAGCTGACATTCTGTAGGAGAATGGCAATCCTGTTGGTACCGTTGGCTATATCGGCAGGCAATCCCATAAACATCAGCAAAGGAAGGGAAATGATCGATCCCCCTCCTGCCAGGGTATTGATGATGCCAACGAGTATGCCTGCAACTATAAGGGCGGTAATTTCGAACCAGGACATGATAAAATTTTAAATTTTAAATTGAAAAATTAAAATTTTCATTTTATAACTTATTATTATGATTCGGCAAGCATGTCCTTTATTGCTTTAATGATGCCGTTTTTATCATAGCCGCATTCGGCGTGAAGTTCTGCTATGCTTCCCTGGTCGATGAACCGGTCGGGGATACCCAGTCGCCGCACATGAGCACTGTAATGGTGTTCGGCCATGAATTCCAGCACACAGCTTCCCATGCCACCGACGATAGTGCCGTCCTCAACGGTGATGATCCGTGTGAAGGTTTTAAAGACTTCGTGCAGAAGATCTTCATCAACGGGCTTCAGGAACCGCAAGTCATAATGGGCCACATCAATTCCTTCCTTCTCCAGATCTTTAGTTGCATTAATAATAGTATTGCCGATATGGCCAATGGATATGACGGCAATATCCTTTCCCTGCCTGATGCGTTGGCCTTTGCCAACTTCGATTTTTTCAAATGATGTTTTCCATTCGGGCATGACGCCGCGGCCTCTGGGATAACGTATGGCAAAGGGTCCCATGTCCTCGAGCTGAGCGGTGTACATCATGTTTCGCATCTCTTTCTCATTGAGTGGAGCTGCGATGATCATGTGAGGTATGCAGCGCAAATAGGCCAGGTCGAACATGCCATGGTGTGTGGCACCGTCCTCACCGACGAGGCCGGCGCGGTCGAGGCAAAAGACTACATGAAGTTTCTGCAGGGCTACATCATGAATGACCTGATCATAGGCACGCTGCAGGAAGGTGGAATAAATATTACAGAAAGGAATCATGCCCCCTGCTGCCAGCCCGGCCGAAAATGTCACTGCATGCTGTTCGGCAATGCCGACGTCAAATGCCCGACCAGGCATCTTGGCCATCATGATGTTCAGTGAACAGCCTGTCGGCATCGCCGGAGTAATACCGACAATCCTGTCATTCTTTTCAGCCAGCTCAACGATGGTACGTCCGAATACGGTCTGATACCGTGGTGCGAGCTTACCCATGCAAGGCTCATCAATGATCTCGCCGGTGGCCTTGTTGAAAACGCCGGGGGCATGGAACGTGGTCTGGTCCTTTTCGGCATGCTCATAGCCCTTCCCCTTGACAGTCATGACATGCAGCAACTTAGGACCCGGTATCGTCTTAAGCACTGTAAGGAGCTTGGTCAGTTTCATGACATCGTTCCCGTCGACAGGGCCAAAATATCTGAAATTAAAAGCTTCGAAAAAATTACTGCGTTTCAGAATGGTTGATTTGACTGCAGCTGTGATCTGCCGCACAACTTCCCTGGAATTTTTACCATACCTGGTTCGGCCACCCATCAATATCCAGACAATATCCTTGATCCGCTTAAAGGTCTTGGATGTCACAATATATGTCAGGTAGTCATTGAAAGCACCGGTGGTCTTATCGATGGCGATGCCATTATCATTCAGGATGACCAGAAGATTTGCCTTTGAGACGCCGGCATTGTTAAGTCCCTCCAATGCCATACCACCGGTCATGGCGCCATCGCCTATCACTGCAATATGCTGCCGGCCATTATTATCCTTCAGACTGGCAGCGACAGCCATGCCCAGCGCTGAAGAGATGGATGTGGATGCATGGCCAACCCCAAAGGCATCATATTCACTTTCCGACATTTTAGGGAATCCGCTTATACCCTTATACATCCTGTTGGTATGAAAAATATTTTTCCGTCCTGTGAGTATCTTATGAGCATAGGCCTGATGGCCTACATCCCAGATGAGTTTATCGTAGGGGGTGTTGAAGACATAATGTATGGCCACAGCCAGTTCGACAGTGCCCAGGCTTGCACCCAAATGTCCGGGATTCGCCGAGAGAACATCAATGATGAAACGCCTGATCTCACTGCAAAGCTGCGGCAGCTCCTCCTCTTTCAACAGCCTGAGGTCCTCTGGAGTATTGATTTTAGCTAATATTCTACCCTGGTCAATGGTCATTGTATTTGGCTATAGCTATTAATTATAATGTTAAAAAACCTCAATTATTGTTCAATGATCAATGATCAATGATCAATGAACATTGATCATTGTCATAAAAACCCAAGTTCCAGCAAGGCTGTTTCCGACATCATATCTTTCGACCATGGCGGATAAAATACAATCTGTACATTGACATCTTTCACGCCATGAATGTTTTTAATTTTATCACTGACCTCTGCCGGAAGCGAATCGGCAACAGGACAATTCGGTGCGGTGAGTGTCATGGTTATGCTGACAACCTGATCGTCACCGATATCGATTTTATAAACTAGTCCCAAATCATAGATATTAACAGGTATCTCCGGATCAAACACAGTCTTAAGCTGGCTTATGATCTCATTCTCAAGTTTTATCTTTTCCTGTGGGTTTCCCATTTGTCAGTGTGATCCGGTCTGTTCTTTGGTTTTAAAAGCGAGGGCGTAAAGTTTCATTTGTTTGATCATTGATGTAAGGCCGTTTGAGCGCGTGGGCGACAGATGTTCTTTCAGGCCGATCTGGTCGACAAATGCCAGTGGCGCATTGATGATATCATCCGGAGTGTGGCCTGATAACACCCTGATCAGCATGCTGATAATACCTTTTGTGATGACCGCATCGCTGTCGGCCCTGAAATAGATCTTTCCACCTTCATACACAGCATATAACCAAACCCTCGACTGGCATCCGGTAATCAGGTAGTTGTCAGTTTTATACATCTCTTCAATAGGCATGAGGGCTTTTCCCATCTCGATGAGGTAATTGTATTTATCCATCCAGTCATCAAACTGCTGAAACTCTACGACGATCTGATTCTCTAAATCTAATGTTGTCATCATCTATTTAACCAAATAATTCTTTGACTTTTATTATTCCGTCGGTTAATATATCGACTTCTTCCTTTGTGTTATACATGGCGAAGGATGCCCTGACAGTACCTGTTAACCTGCATAGTTCCATCAATGGCTGTGCACAATGGTTTCCTGTGCGCACGGCGATACCCAGTTTATCCAATACAGTTCCGGCATCAAAGTAATGAATATTCCCGATGAGAAATGATATGACGCCGGATTTATTCTTTCCGGTGCCAATTATCCTGAGCCCCTCAATGGATTCCAATGCAGTGGTGGCGTATTTGTATACGCCGGCTTCGTACGGAGTGATGTTTTCAAAGCCAATTTTATCCAGGTAATCAATGGCTGTTTTGAATCCGATCACATCAGCAACATTGGGCGTACCAGCTTCAAATTTATAGGGCAGATCGTTATAGGTAGTCTTCTCAAATGTCACCGTACGGATCATTTCGCCACCACCCTGATAAGGAGGCATGTCTTCCAGTAATCTCTCCCTGCCATAGAGGATGCCAATGCCCATTGGTCCGTACATCTTATGTCCAGAAAAACAGTAAAAATCACAATCCAGATCCTGAACATCCACCCTCATATGTGCAACGGCCTGGGCGCCATCGACAAGCACAGGAATATTGTGAGTATGGGCGATTTTTATAATTTCCTTTAGTGGTACAACAGTGCCTAACGCATTTGATATATGGGTTATGGCCACTATCCGTGTGCGGTCATTCAGCATCTCCGGAAATTTGCTGACCATGATTTCATTATCGTCATTGATCGGGATAACACGCAAACGGGCACCTTTTTCCTCGCAGAGGATTTGCCATGGGACAATATTGGAATGGTGCTCGAGTGCCGAAATGATGATTTCATCACCTTTCGAAATAAACTTTCTGCCGAAGCTGCATGCGACAAGGTTTATGGCTTCGGTAGTGCCCTTTGTAAAGATAATCTCGTGGTCATGCCGTGCATTGATGAAATGCTGCACGACTTTCCTGGTACCTTCGTAAGCATTGGTAGCCTCCTGGCTGAGGTAATGCACGCCCCTGTGGATGTTGCTGTTGATCGTTGAGTAATAATCCGATATAGACCTGATAACATCCAATGGCTTCTGTGTTGTGGCTGCATTGTCGAGGTATACCAGTTGCCGTCCATATATTTTCTGGTCTAATGATGGAAAATCCTTTCTTATTTCTGCAACATTATAGCTCAAAATCTCCGGTTTTTAATAGACAAACGTTATAATTTTTCAGATCAAATCTTGCTCATGTCAATATTAAAGGAAATGGTATTCTCCTTATTCCTGCAATTCAGGACACACTGGTCACAGACCGAGAGTTCACCGCGAAGCCGTTTTTTGACCAGGTCATCGATGGTGAGCCGCAGGGCGCTGATGGAAATCTTATTGATGACTTCGGCTGCAAATGCATACATCAGCAGCATCCTGGCATTGTATTCCGACAGTCCTCTTGAACGGATATAAAACATTGCATTAGGATCAAGCTGACCCACGGTAGCGCCATGACTGCATTTCACGTCATCCGCATAGATCTCAAGGAAAGGCTTGGCATTCACCGTGGCCTTATCCGTGAGTAGAATGTTCTTATTGGTTTGATTTGCGCTGGTTTTCTGAGCATCCCTGTGGACGCGGATATGGCCATTGAAAACAGCTTTTGAGTGATCGTCAATAATCCCTTTGAACAACTGTGTGCTGATGCTGCCGGGTTTTATATGATCAACGTAAATCTGATTATCGATGTGCTGTTCCTTATCGACAAGATATAATCCAAAAATATGTGATTCACAGTTGTGCCCTTCGATCTTCACATGGATATCATTACGTATCAGTCCGCCGTTCAGGATGATCGAGTTGGTTGAGAGGCGACTGCCATTATCCTGATGGAAATACACGGAATTGATGAAGGTGGAATTATCGTTTATATTTTGAAGTTTATAATGATCCATGACCGCATTTTCTCCAAGAAAGACTTCGGTCATGGTATTGGTGAAACTCACCTGGTGGTTTAGCGAGTCATCGCAATGAACGAGAGTGAGCCTGCTGTTCTTTCCTAAAATGATCAGATTACGGTTCTGGATGAAAGACTGCGCTTCAAGGTTGATCATATCCACCATCTGGATATTATCCTTTACCTCGACGCCATCCGGTACATAAATAAAAATACCATCCTGTGAAAAGGCTGTGTTTAAGGCATCCAGTCCATTGCGGGAATAATTTCGCTCTTTTGTCAGGTATTCTTCAACGATATCGGGGTATTCGATCATGGCCTGTGCCAGGCTGCCGATAAGGGTTCCATCAGGAAACTTCTTCAATGGCTTCAGATTCGGTAAAAACCAACCGTTTAACAGCGTAATAAGATAGGTGTCGAAGTCAGGTACTTCACACTGGAATGACGTAACGGTAGCAGCAGGTATTTCTGATGGCTGGAAGCAGTGCTCATAATCCCGTGAAAGAGCTTTGGAAATATCCGTATTGCGCCATTGTTCAAGCTTTGTGGTTGGAAAGCCCAGCTTTCCGAATATTTCAATAGCCTTCACCCGTGCCTGTGAGATTGCAGGGGTGTCATTTCTGCATATCTCCTGGCGGTTCTCCTCGAATAAACCGATCAACTTTTCCTTCAGGTCCGTTTTAATCACTAAATCATCCATGTGCCGGTGGCGGTATTAAAATATACGGTGTGTCATGCGACACCTGTCAGTTTTTTAACCATTCATAGCCTTTTTGCTCCAGCTCAAGTGCAAGCTCCTTACCGCCTGATTTCACGATTCTGCCTTTGTACAGGACATGAACAAAGTCGGGAACGATATATTCGAGCAGGCGCTGGTAATGAGTGATGACCACAATGGCATTATCTTTTGACCGCAGCTTATTCACGCCATTGGCCACTATTTTAAGAGCATCTATATCGAGGCCGGAATCTGTTTCATCGAGTATCGACAATGTCGGTTCCAGCATAGCCATCTGAAAAATCTCATTCTTTTTTTTCTCTCCTCCCGAGAAACCTTCGTTGACGGAGCGGAGGGCAAGTTTCGCATCGATTTCGACAAGCTTCCTGGTTTCTTCCAGCCTGGCAAGGAACTCCCCTGCCGGCATTGGATCCAGCCCGCGGTATTTACGTTGCTCATTAATGGCTGTACGCAGGAAATTGTTCATGCTCACACCCGGTATTTCGACAGGATACTGGAATCCAAGGAATATTCCTTCACAAGCTCTTTCTTCCGGCGACAGGTCGAGAAGATTCTTACCCTTATAAGTCATCGTGCCACCAGTTACGGTATACATTTCATTTCCGGCAATAGCCCATGCCAGTGTACTTTTGCCTGTTCCATTCGGTCCCATCACAGCATGAATTTCGCCGGCTTTCACCTCAAGGCTTAACCCGCTGATGATCTCCTTACCCGCAATAGCAACTTTTAAATCTTTTATAATCAGCATCTTATATTATAGTTCTTGATTGGTTTTCAATAAAATTATGTATCACTAAGATTGACATAAACATAACTCTTCTCTTCCAAACTGTCTCCCCAATTATTGATCATTGATCATTGATCATTGATCACTGAATCCTACCCCACGCTTCCTTCCAGGCTGATCGACAGCAGTTTCTGGGCTTCAACGGCGAACTCCATCGGCAACTGCTTCAGCACTTCCCTGGCATAACCATTCACTATCAACCCGACAGCATTTTCAACGCTTATTCCTCTTTGCTTGCAGTAAAAAAGCTGGTCGTCGGATATCTTTGAAGTGGTTGCTTCATGTTCAACGATAGAGGATTGGTTTTCGACGTTGATGTATGGAAATGTATGCGCCCCGCATTTATCGCCCAGAAGCAGGGAATCGCACTGGGAATAATTCCTGCAGTTGGAAGCCCTTTTAATGATCTTAACCAGCCCACGGTAACTGTTATTACCAAATCCGGCTGAAATACCCTTTGACAGGATAGTGCTCCGCGTATTTTTCCCGATATGGATCATCTTTGTACCGGTATCGGCCTGCTGATGGTTATTGGTGACCGCCACGGAATAGAACTCTCCAACGGAGTTATCACCCAGCAGAACAACACTGGGGTATTTCCATGTGATGGCAGAGCCTGTTTCCACCTGTGTCCAGGATATCTTCGAGTGGTTTCCCTTGCACATCCCCCTTTTGGTGACGAAATTATAAATGCCGCCTTTACCGTCTTTATCTCCCGGATACCAGTTTTGAACCGTCGAGTATTTAACTGCGGCATCTTTCATCGCCACGATTTCCACGACAGCGGCATGTAACTGGTTTTCATCGCGGATAGGAGCCGTGCAACCTTCCATATAGCTCACATAGCTGCCTTCATCAGCGATGAGCAAAGTCCTCTCAAATTGTCCTGTATTTGCGGAATTAATCCTGAAATACGTCGACAATTCCACGGGACAGCGTACGCCTTTAGGTATATAACAAAATGACCCGTCGCTGAAAACAGCCGAATTCAAAGCGGCAAAATAATTATCGTCAGGAGGGACGACCGAACCCATATAGGTTTTGACCAGATCAGGATATTTTCTGACCGCCTCGCTGAAAGAGCAGAAAATGATCCCCAGTTTTTCAAGAGTTTCCGAAAAGGTGGTCTTGACCGATACACTGTCGAAAACAGCATCAACCGCCACGCCTGACAATAGTTTCTGTTCTTCGAGTGATATTCCGAGTTTGTCGAAAGTGCTTATCAGTTCAGGATCGACTTCATCAAGGCTTTTCAGTGCAGGCTTTTTTACCGGTGCAGCATAATATATGATATTCTGGAAATCAATTGGGGGATGTGTGATGTGGGCCCATGTGGGTTCTTTCATTTCGAGCCATCGCCGGTAAGCTTTCAGGCGAAAATCAAGTAAGAATTGCGGTTCGTTCTTCTTTGCTGAAATAAACCTGATGATATCTTCATTCAATCCCCTGGGGGCCTTCTCCATCTCTATATCCGTCACAAACCCGTACTTGTATTCTCCCTGGGTTACCTGATCCAGGATGTTATGCTGATCTTTCTCCATGATCAATCCCTGTTTTCCTTTTGTTAAAAAAGTGTGCAAATATAGTAATATTCACGATATCATAACCGGTATTTGAACTTCTGAATATAACAATTTATAAAGTAAAAAGGTTAAAAAATATTTTGATGTGTTAAAGATTGAAGAGTTCTATAATTAAAGATTTGTTTCATAGATGCATACTTTTTTAGATTATTTCTCTTTCTCAATGAACATCAACCCTTTTTGTATTAAAACATACCAGAAAACCTGGCAATAAAAAATTAATGTCTTTCCGCATTCAGTCCGGCAAATCAATTTACCTGGCACATCAAAATATTATTTAGCAAGTAAACGGTTTAGTAATATGGAGTTCAGCGTTTCCTGGCGGAAAGGTGTCGCTGAAAATAATAACTTTGCATGATTAATTCTTAAGACATGTTTGAAGACCGGAAAAAACGAACCGAATTATCCGATTTAGGAGAATTTGGTATCATCGATCATGTGACACGTCACATACTATTGCGGAATAAAAGTACCGTGAAAGGTGTTGGCGACGATGCGGCTGTGCTGGATTATAAAGGCAAAATGATCCTTGTTTCGACCGATCTGCTCATTGAGGGGATACACTTCGACCTGACCTATTATCCTCTCAAGCATTTGGGCTATAAGGCTGCTGTTGTCAACTTTTCGGATATTGCGGCAATGAATGCCCTGCCGGGCCAGATAACGGTAAGCATTTCCGTATCGAACCGCTTTAGCCTCGAAGCCATCGACGAGATCTACTCAGGGATATTGCTGGCTTGTGAAAAATATGGCGTTGACCTCATCGGTGGTGATACCACCACAAGCCTGCAGGGATTATTGATGTCGCTAACCGTGCTGGGCGAGGCCGACAAAGACGATATCGTATACCGGAGCGGAGCACAGGTAAATGACCTTCTTTGCGTCACCGGCGACCTTGGTGCGGCATATACGGGATTACTTGTCCTCGAAAGGGAGAAACAGGTGTTTAAAGCCAACCCCGACATGCAACCCGACCTGGAAGGTCATGACTATATCCTTGAACGCCAGCTTAAACCCGAAGCAAGGACGGATATTATCAGACTCCTAAAGGATATTAAAATCAAACCCACAGCCATGATCGACATCTCTGACGGACTGGCTTCGGATGTCCTTCATATCTGCCACGAATCAAAGGTGGGATGCAGCATCTATGAAGAAAAAATACCTCTTGATCCGACTACAGTCAATATGGCCAAAGAGTTCAATATCGATCCGACCACATGCGCTATGAACGGTGGTGAAGATTATGAGCTTCTCTTCACCATCAGCCAGAAAGATTATGACAAAATCCAACAATGCCCCGATATTCAGATCATCGGCCACATGACAGATCAGAACAGCGGCGTTCATCTCATCTCCAGGTCAGGCACACTTGTACCCATAACTGCACAGGGATGGGATTCCATATTGAAGAGAACTGATGATTTCAGGTATAGGAATATGGATGATATGAAGAATGAAGTATGAAAGATGAAAGATGAAAGACGATAAGGTTGATTTGATCATTAGAACTTTACCGGAGAGGCCGGGGATATACCAGTATTTTGATAAGGAGGGGAAGATCATATATATCGGCAAAGCCAAGAATCTGAAAAAGAGGGTGGCTTCATATTTTAATAAAGATACCTCACTCAGCGGCAAAGTGCAGGTGCTGGTGAATAAAATTGATGATATCAAATTCATGGTGGTGGATAGCGAGCTGGATGCCCTTTTGCTCGAGAATAACCTGATCAAGAAGTACCAGCCCCGCTATAATGTGATGCTGAAGGATGATAAAACCTTTCCATGGATATGCGTGAAAAATGAGCCTTTCCCGCGTGTTTTTCCCACCAGGAATGTCATACGCGATGGCTCCTCCTATTTCGGCCCCTATGCCTCGGTGCGGATGATGAATACGTTACTGGACCTTATCCGCCAGCTTTATCCCCTGCGAAATTGTCATCTTAACCTTTCTGAGGAGAATATCCGGAAAAAAAAGTTCAGGGTATGCCTTGAATACCATATCGGCAACTGCAAAGGACCATGCGAAGGATTGCAGACCCGCGAGGATTATGACAGCAACCTCTCATACATCAGGGATATCGTCAAAGGGAATATCCATTTGGTCACGGAGAGGCTTCATGAATTGATGCATGGGTATGCAGGGCGGATGGAATTTGAAAAAGCCCATATCGTCAAGGAGAAAATCGAGCTTCTTGAAAGATACCAAAGCAAATCGGCAGTGGTGAATCCAGCTATCGACAATGTGGATGTTTTTTCCATACTTACGGATGAAAAATATGGTTATATAAATTTCCTCAAGGTCGTCAATGGCGCCATAGTGCAGGCTCATACGGTGGAGATCACCAAGAAGCTGGATGAGTCGCCCGAAGAGCTGCTCACATTTGGAGTGATGGACTTCAGGCAGCGTTTCAGCAGCGATGCACGGGAGGTCATCCTACCCTTTACGCTGGATCTTGAAATTCCAAAGGTCACTCTGACTGTGCCGCAGCGGGGCGATAAAAAAAAGCTCCTTGAACTTTCGGAACGTAATGTCAAGTATTACCAGGCCGAAAAACAAAAACAGAGGGATCTCGTCGATCCGGAGCGCCATACAAAGCGCATACTGAACCTGATGATGAAGGATCTGCGGCTGAAGGAACTACCTGTTCACATGGAATGTTTCGACAACTCAAATATCCAGGGTAATTACCCGGTATCGGCGATGGTGGTATTCAAAAACGCCAAACCCGAAAAGAAGGAATACCGGCATTTTAATGTGAAGACAGTAGAGGGACCAGATGATTTTGCCACGATGGTGGAGATCATCACGCGCCGGTACAGGCGGCTGATCGACGAAAATAAAACCCTGCCGCAGCTCATTGTCATTGACGGCGGTAAAGGCCAGGTGAGCGCTGCAGTCAATAGCCTGAAAACACTGGGCATCTACGGTCAGATTACCGTCATTGGCATAGCCAAGAAGCTTGAGGAAATTTATTACCCTGACGACACACTACCATTATATCTTGATAAAAAATCGGAAACCCTTAAGGTCATCCAGTATATGCGTGATGAAGCGCACCGGTTTGGCATCACCCATCACCGGAAACGGAGGGTGAAAGGCAGCATCAAATCGGTTCTGACAGAGATAGAAGGGATAGGGTTTGCGACCGCCCAGTCGTTATTATGGAAATTCAAATCCGTAAAAAATATCAGGAAGGCGTCTGTTGAGGAGTTACAGGAGGTTATTGGCCAGACGAAAGCACGGGTCATATATGGATTTTTTCATTCATGAACCTTTTTTACAAACGGGTGAACCCTTCGTTGTTCATTGATAATTAAAACTATTTCTGGGAAATTACATTCAATTATTTTAACCGCACGATGCCAGAGGCATCACCTGTTTGTAAAACTGAATGTATGAGATAAACCTCCGACCCCGGCGGGGTCGCATTAAAGGAATAGGATGCACGGGCTTTTATCCCTGCAGTGTGAATTTGATAGGCATGTTGAACTGCACCCTGACAGGTTTTCCCCGTTGTTTGCCGGGATTCCACCTGGGCATGGAGTTGACAACCCGGATAGCTTCCTCATCGCAGCCGCCGCCAATGCCTCTGAGGACTAGCACATGGCTCACCGAACCGTCGGGTTCAACAACGAAAGTGACATAAACGGTACCCTGGATGCCGCTTTCCCTGGCCATCTGCGGGTATTTGATGTTATCCTGCAGATATTGGATCCGGGCTGCTTCCCCGCCAGGATATGAAGGTGATTCCTCAACAACGGTGAAAATCTCTGCCTCCACAATTTCTTCTTCCTCCTTCACATTGGATACCGGGGCAACATATTCCTCAATCTGGGTATTCTGGTTCGCTTCGGCATCAATGACAATGTCATCTGTGATATTGACATTATCGTCGACAATATTCAGTATAGTGGTTTGAGGTAAGGGTTTGGGAGCATCGATTTTTGTCTCCTGCTGTGTCTGCATAACCACTTCTTCGATCTGTTCGACATTCTGCCGTACGCTCATCTCGAAGGTCACCCTTTCATAGCTCTTATATTCAAAGCCGAGCAATACCAGTCCTAAAGCAATAATCAACCCGATTTGGGTGTAAATGGTCCTCTTGCTTTCAAGGTCTGCCTTTTGTGATTTTTTCGTATCCATTTGTTATGGTTTTAAACGGTTTCCTTGTGACTGCTAAATTACAAATATTTCTAATATTTTACAAGTGTTTTATAAATAATATAGGGTACCTCAACTGAAGAAAAAGACATCACGTTATCCGATAATCTCCTTATATTGACCGGCGTCAAGCAAGTCATCCAATTCATCTACGTCACTAATCCTGATTTTGATAATCCAACCATCACCATAAGGATCTTTATTGATCAGTTCAGGTTTGGCTTCAAGTTCTGCATTGAATTCCAACACTTCACCTGAAACGGGCATGAACATATCGGAAACTGTTTTGACTGCTTCAATGGTACCGAATGTTTCATGTTTGCCAAGTGATTCGCCAACGGTTTCCACCTCAATGAAAACGACATCGCCCAATTCGCCCTGTGCAAAATCGGTGACACCAATGATCCCGGTCCGTCCTTCAACTCTGATCCATTCGTGATCGTTTGTATATTTTAAATTGCCTGGTATATTCATGTTGATGCTGGTTTAGATTTTAAACGTCCAAAATTAAAAAATTTCGCTAATCGGAATACGCCTGTCAGAAAAAATTTACTCCCTGCCTCAGCATGAGAGATTCAGCCCGGATTCCACCATATCGGCTATAGAAGTCCATCACTGCGCCAGAGTGAAGCGTAGGCTTATGCCTCCCCTGGTTGTGGAATTCTTGAACTGGTTGGATGTATAGGGATTATTCACAGTCTGATCAAAGAAAAACCTGACGTTTAGTTTTTGATTGATCATATAATCGGCTGATGCATTGATGGAAAACACCCTCTGTCCGCTGGATATCAGGTTATAGACCTCGTCTATACGCCGCAGAATGGTTTTATTGTTTTTTACAGAGAAATCCAGTTTTATGTTGAGGTCGCTTTTGATGCGCGTCTTTTTCCCACCTCCGCCGATGGAGGTGACATTAAACTGTACATCCTTGAAACGGTATCCGACACCGATGATGAATTCGTTGCTTGACACCTCGGTGAGCTGGTTATTGACAAAACTCAGCGAGAGGTTGCGTGAGCGGTTGAATTCGACACGTGTCAGCAGGCTGTTGTACCATGTCATGTCGATATTTATCAGGGGTGCAAACTGCTCCGTAATGGAGATCAGGTCAATCCTGTACTGGGCAATATAGTTCCCTGATTTATCAAAAGCAGAAGGATTATCAGGATACTGCAAATTTTCCCTGTAATCGAGATTAGAGACAAACGATGAGATGCTGTAAACTGAGCGGTATGCATGAGTGATATTGATGTTTTTCAGGAGTTTCTTGAAGAATTCCACTTTGTTCAGCCCGTTATATGTCAGTCGCCAGTTTGGATAAGGAATATTCGGGAAAGGACTCAGGAATATTTTATCGGTTGATATGTTGGAAAAAGCAGCCATAAAGGAGGGTGCCAGTACCTGAACTGACGATGGTCCATAACCAACGGGAAATCCTGTGGAATCGGTAACTGCCCCATTCCAGTTTGGATTATCCCTTGCCAGACGGAAAGCGATTTCCTTACGGTTATCGAGAAATTTCTGGAAAGTCGGTGAAATATTGCCCACTTCATCATTGACAAATGCTGATTTCCACATCCAGTACGACATGGTGAAGGTGCCCCTGTCGACGGGAGAAAAGGGTCTAAAGATCCCGTCGGGGCCTGCTTTGAAGTACTCTTCGTGTGTGAGGCTCTTGCTCCAGTTTCCGGTGATTTCGATACGGAAATCCCTGAAGGGTTCAATGTTTGCCCTGTAGGTAAGATCTTTTGTAGCCCTGGTGATATAAGGATTATTTAAAAGAGTATCAGTTGTGAGCCATCCATTTTTTACTGCTGTATTACGGATGTCGTTTTGCAGTCCAAAGACAAATCCCCATCCGGGAGCCATGTCATTCCAGCGCATGCCAAGAAAATTGGGTTCAGGTTTGAAGCCGGGGAGTATCATCCCATTATTTTCGGAATAGGTCACCGTGATATCCTTCACACAGATGAGTATTCTGACCAGGCCATCACCAAAAAGTTTGAAGTAATTGACTCGGGGTTTGGCCTTTGCGGTATCGGCTTGTATAGAGTCAGCAACCTGTTGTGCAGTCTTCCCGGTTTTTGCTTTGTTGGGAGGTTCTTTCTTCCCTTTCTGGTTTGAGGGCTGTCCCAGTTTTTTCAGGTAGCCGATTTTATTATAGATAGTCGACAGCCGAATACCTCCATTGATATCGACGTTCTGATTATTTTCAATCGTATTGCCCATGATCGGCTGGATAGATAATGGTGCAGCTCGCCATCTGTATGTGCTTCCATATCTCAGTGTGGCGTTGATCCAATCCAGATATGGAAATTTATTAATCGGAATATTATAGTTGAGATCGAAGTTCTGATTGAAGAGCCCCATGGTTCCGAAGCCACGCACTTCGGACCAGATGGAATCCTTATAGGCGCCCCAGTCGGCCGAGTTTTTATCAATAATCCCCGGTGGCTCGCTGATAAAGGCATTTCCTGTAGCAGTATAGTCGATTTTAAGGCCCTTTGTCAGATCATATTTCAGATCCCATGCCCTGATCCAGTCCCATTTCTTGAGATAAGTCGGCTGGATGATAATGAGTACTGTGCTTTTATTGCGCAACTTTCGTTCATTATACTGCCGGTTCATTTCAGTCCTGAAGCTGAACAGTTTAGGCAGGTAATAAAAATTAAAATCACGTATGAGGGTAAAGGCCTTGGATTTAAGAAAACCTAAACCGGCAAAAGGTGATACATTCTTAGGACTCAATGAAAATGTATAGCCCAGTCCTCCCCTGTATTTCTTTTGTTTATCGTATTCGATATCTTCACTGCGCTGATAAATCTCCTGGTAAGCATAGGTAAAATTAAAGTTCTCAATATTCCAGGGATAAGGTTTTGTAGTGGCGCCCAGACGTTCTTTGCGGACATTAATGAAATTCAGGTTTTTCCTTCGGGTCACCTCCTGTGACCGGGCCTTAAGTGAGTCTTTCCCATTTTTATCCAGATATTTTAATTCATCCTTATACAGGACATCGGGATCCAGTGGATTATATTGTGGATTGCTGAGGGTTTGTGAGTAATCGAAGTGCATCGGGATACGCACACCCCATGTAGGCGGGAAGAATTTACCGACTTCTATATTGGTGGCGAAATCATATTGTGATATCGTTTCTTTCTGGCGTTCATTCACCTTTTTATCAATGCTGCCAAATCCCGGTGTGCTGTGCAAGCCTCCGATGATGACATTGCCGAGGTCGGCCAGGTTTGCACTCAAACGGCCTGTGGCAGCCCATCCGGCTTTATCGTCAAAATCGGTAACGCGAAGTTCATTTATCCATATCTCGGCACATTTGGTTTCGCCATCATCATTATCGGATGCATTCAATTTTTTGGGATTGCGCACGCCGATCATGATGGCCTTGATATCACTGATGCTGGGTGTACCGACAATAGTGATTTTATTATTTCCGTCATAGGTGATAAAAGGTTGCGACGCCGACATCCAGGCGTTCTGTTGCATGGCCTCATTGCGTTGCATTTTTGCATCCACCAGTGTTTGAAGAACGATATCCATCCGGTTCGATTCAGGCCATATGGATTCCGGATCAGTCGTATACCAGGGAGTGAAGACGAGGGGCATCTCATATTCGTAAAAGTTCTCGGTAAAGTCTGTGCCAAGCCGCACGAAAAGAGTGAGGTCGCCATTCTGAATGGTCTGTGCCGGATCGGCATCCTCAGCGTGAATAAACATCCGGAGGTGTTTATAATCCCTGAAATCAAAATCGGTTGTCTTATAAGCCGCACGGGCATCGCCGTCCAGGAGACCACAAATCTTATAATCCATAGCCTGCTCATTAATCTGTTGCAGGTTCGTTGTGCCTATATTTATTTCCCTTTCAATGCCAGGAGGAATGACATAAGGAATTGGAGCCCTGCTGCCATTTTCCTCAAAACTGACAGTTGAAATGTCGAAGGTGGTTTGATTCTGATTATCATTAGGGATATATTCACCAGGATAAAGAAGATCATATTTATACCGCCGCCATTCACCTCTTACAAGTTCGAGCGTAGCAAAGCGCAATATTATAGGTTCCTGGAAATCCCTGCACAGCATACGCATAAACCTGATAGACTTGAAGTCCTGGATATTGCCGACTACCCGTTCAGGATTTGAAACAGGAATCTTAAACTGGTACCATGTCACCTCTCCTTTTTGTCCGTTCTCCAGTGGGATATTTTGGGCTACCCGCATGTCGGCAATATAATTCTGACCAATCTTCATATGGGCTGTATCGAGATCAATCTCATATTCAAAATAGCGTTCAGCCTCACTGAGTGTATTATCATTATTGATATCTTCAACATTGGGTAACTGGGTATAGGAGGTAGGATAGGTTTCAGGATTTTGCTCATCGCTGGGGGAGTTTTTTTCGGGATTATTGAACTGTTTATAACGTTCCAGAATATTACTGTAAGTGGGATCATCATCATAATCCGTACCGCGGAAGTAATGGTAATCATCGCCCGAAGGATCAATGAATGCATTGGCATATGCACTATTGTTGGTTCCGTTGAAATAGTTCACAATCCTGTTGAGATAAGTATCTTCGAAAAATGAACGTTCCTCTTCAGTGGAGAGGCCATCATACCCAATATCCTGGTACTGCCGGGAGCCCTGGGTATTGTCGAACGAATTAACCAGAGCCTGCAGAGTGGGAACCCTTCCCCAGACAGTGGTATCGACATTTTGCACCTGGGCTGAAACAGGAAGACCATTTTCATAACTTTTACGCGAATCTTTAAGAATGTCTTCGGAGATATCACCTAGGTGGAAGTATAGTTTACCACCCCTTCCGCTATTCAGGGTTCCGTCGGCAAAAGGATCCATTAACCAGAACTCGATGTATTCGACATTGGTTGATTCAAAGTCAGTGGTTTCAATCTGGCGCATTATGCCTCCCCACCGGGAACCAGGAGTATTCAAAGTGCCGTCCTCACTCATACCTTCAGAAAATGGCGTAGGCTCTACGTCATAATTATATGGGCCTCTTTCAGAAGGATAAAAAGCCAGGTTAAAAACTGCCAGGTTCATAGGCTGACCGTTAGGCGGGTCAATATTGGGAAAGACTTCGCTTTCAGGAATGTATCTTGAATAATTATTTGATAATTCATCCTTGCTGATGTTCTTGGGTTTCAGCGTTCCGGATTTCTGATAGAAGAGAGGATCGATGATATACCAGGATAGTTTAGCCCTGTTAGCGCCATAGGCCAGGTTTCCGCTGACCAGGCCTTCGGGGAACAACGAAGGATCCTGTGGTGTACTGGCCAGAAACCATGTGCTGTAATTTTTTAGGTCGATGGTGGATTTACTGGCCTCGAAATCGTCAATGTATGATGTGCCGGTTTTTCCGATAGCTTTGGAATGTCCCGGCAGGAACTGGGCTACCTCTCCCATAATTGTAACTGTTGATGGAGCCTTAGTGCTGTAAAACGGCAAGGCGTCGACCAGTTTTGTAATGAACGGAATCTCTTTCTGGTAGTTCATTTCCAGTCCCAGCATAGTGTTGGATATGGGGGCTTCGCCGTAATTGGTTTTCTGTGTCAACGGCCGTTCCCGGAGATTCAAAACAGTCCCACCTATACTCAGGTTTTTATTGAATACATAATCGATATGGGCTCCCACCAGACGCTGGGTTTGGATCTGGAACATGGAATTGTTTTCAAGTGAGATATTGATAGGGGTGCCGGAATTGAGAATACCCTCATTAATGATGCGCACACGTCCTAAAGTATAGTCGACGGTATAGTCGATATTTTCGGTCAGGGGTACGCCGCCGGCTGTGACCCGCACCGAGCCCTGGGGTACGTTAATTGCATTCAGTGAGATCTCCGAACCGGAGGCAGATTTATACATACCCTGTATCAGGTATTTATTTTTTTCGGGATATTGCTGTGCGCCGAATTTTGTCAGGGTATATAACGAATCATAACAGTATTTATCAGCTAGTTGGGTATTATCGCCGAATTTTCGCCGCAGATAACTGCCGAAGGGCTCCAGGACGGTGAAATAAACACGTCCATTGTTCGATTGGATGGTTCCCCCCCTGGTAGATGCATTATCGATGAAGTCGAAAAGACCATCGTTAGGAGGATTAAGAAAGGGATCCAGGTTGTCGAAATTTAAAACCTGAATGAGGGGAATGCCTTTCACTGCAGGAGGTCCTTCGGTCAGGTATCCTGTCGGAACACCATTGTCGTTACCGGAATACAGGATATTTAAAATAAAATCCTGTGGATTTATCTGATAAGCATCTATGGAATACACATTTTTCATCATCAGGTTCCACATAGGTATCATGGTGTTCACAGCGGTGCTCTTCAGCAACTTGACAACGAGGCACCCTGGGGGCGTTATACCCTCGTCGGAGAGTTCGCCAACCTGAAATACGCTGTCAATACCGATAACGGTATACTGGAAGGCAACGGCTAACACCTGATCTGTATTAAGGGATGTGTTTAAGGAAATAAAACCCAGTTTACTGTTGAAAGAATACTCAATGGGCCTTAGTTTACGCGCACTCTCGACTTTTTCATAATCAACGCCTGAAACGAAATGGGCCTGGTGATTATTGAGGTAGTTACTCACCATGTTGATATCCCTGATCTGGGCAGGATCGAGCTGGAGAACAAGGTCGTTTGAAAGCGTGGAGGGATAATTGCCAGCTCCTGGCAAGGTGTTAATATTAGGATTGAAAGGTGTGACTTCAGCCAGGTCGGAGAAGGCTACGATATTCCTGTTTTCCTCCACAGCAGGGCCTATGTTGGTGACCCACACCTCAATCTTTGTGATGTTGATGGCTGAACTGATGATAGGCAACTGGGCTAATCCCTGCTCATAGTGATCCCGGAAATACTGTGCAAGAAAGAAGTGGCGGTTTTCTTCATATTCATCAGCGCGGATGTTGTAAGGTGTGGTTTGCGCTCCTCCTTCGACCCTCACGCTGCTGGTCTGGCTTTTCTGTTCGGAATATACAGCGGTAACTGTAGCTTTTCCAAACTGCAGTTGTGTCTTAATGCCGAATAAACTCTGGCTTCCCGTAATAAGCGTGCTGGTCAGGGGCAGCGTCACATCACCGGCTTCAATTAACTTGACAATTTCATCTTCTTTCCCTTCGTACCGGAGTTTTAATTTATTTTCAAAGTCAAAGGTCGCTTCGGTATTATAATTTGTATTGAATTCAATCTTATCGCCGATTTTCGCGACGACATTCATTTGTATTTTTTCTTCAAAATCGAAATTGGTTGTCCTTCTCTGCCTGACGCTGAGAGCTGGATCATCTCTTCTGTTATGGAGAACGCCGAATATCAGTTCTGCAGAACCCTGTGGCCGGATATCGATGGTGCTGGTGCCAAATATCCTGTCGAATATTTCACCACCGATATGAATCTGAGGGAGGAAACCTGTGCGTTTGGTTGCCCCGGCAGTTCGCGCCCGCTGTCGCCAGTAACTGTCGAGTGAATTATCCAGATCGTAATCAAGGTATTCCTTAAACGACATGGGCACCGGATCACGGTAGTTCACATTACCAATCTTACTGTTGATGATATACTGGTTATTGTCACGGTCATATTCCACTTCTTTTTTAACCGATGTAGGATTCAGATAAAGGCCATTGGTATTCCCTTTATCAAGATAGGGATAACCGGAATCATCATGAAATGGAAAGGGTAATTTGGTGGTATCGCCTGAATTTGTCGTGTCGGGTTCTGCTGCGAGGGATTTTTCATCGGGGCCGGGAAAAATATCTGATGAGGACGTCCCTGCCTGGATAAAAGATACGACAAGGGTGACCATCAGGATAAAACCGAATGATTTTATAATTTTAGTAAGATACCCCAAAAGAAAAACCCAGTTATTCAGTTCATAATTCCAGACGCGATCCCTTTACAACAGCTTCAAGGCCTGTTTTATCAGATCTTCGACAGACAAGGCCGAGGCGTCTCTCCCCTGGCGGATATCGGGAGAATTAAGGATTTTGTCCAGAGTTTTCTCGATTAAATGTTTATTAAAGCCCAGCATTATTAATCCTGATAACGCTTCTTCCCTGGCTCTATTGTGTGTAAGGTTAGAAAATTCTATTAAATTTTCCCTTTTCGTAAACCTGTCTTTAAGGTCTACAATTATTCTCTGTGCTGATTTTGCTCCGATTCCTTTCACAGATTGCAGTACAGATATTTTTTCAGAGGTAATTGCATCCTGCACTTCGGCCGGTGACAGGGAGGAGAGGATAACTCTAGCTGTATTAGGTCCGATGCCGGATACGGAGATCAGTTCGCGGAACAGGTGGCGTTCATCCTCATCGGCGAAACCGAAAAGTATCATGGCATCCTCCCTGACGACCAGATGGGTGAAAAGCCTGTATTCAGACTTATCCTTAATCTGGGAATAGGTGTTCAGGGATATATTCAGGAGATAACCTATCCCACTGGTATAGACAACTACGCAAGCAGGTGTGATCTTTTCAAGTTTCCCCTCAATAAATGAATACATTGTATATGATGATTGGTTCAAAGGGTGCAAAATTACAATATTAATTTAATCTAAAACAATGACAGGCGAATGGTTAAAAACAAAAATGTTTCAGTTGTTATTTTTTTAACAAATAATTATTAGTTTTGTCACCCAGGAAATCTACTTAAAATTCAAAAGTTTCAAACTATGGATCCGAATATCAGAAAAGATGCTTTATTGTATCACTCGTTGGGCCGGCCAGGGAAACTTGAAGTGATACCAACAAAACCTTACAGCACTCAAAGGGATTTATCTCTTGCGTACACACCGGGTGTGGCAAAACCTTGTCTTGAGATTGAAAAAAATCCTGATGACATTTACAAATACACCGCCAAAGGGAATCTGGTTGCCGTCATCTCGAATGGCACAGCCGTTCTTGGTTTGGGCGATATCGGTGCAGCAGCCGGCAAACCGGTAATGGAAGGAAAAGGATTGTTATTTAAAGTGTTTGCTGACATCGATGTGTTTGATATTGAAATTGACACGAAGGATATAGATAAGTTTGTCGAGACAGTCATTCTTATAGCGCCGACTTTTGGTGGTATTAATCTCGAAGACATCAAAGCTCCGGAATGTTTTGAAATCGAGGACAGGATCAAGGAAGCCCTTGATATACCTGTCATGCATGATGACCAGCACGGCACAGCTATCATCACTGCAGCCGGTTTATTGAATGTGCTTGAAATCATTGGTAAAAAGATCGGGGATATTAAAATTGTCATTAATGGTGCTGGAGCTGCTGCCATATCATGTACACGGTTGTATATAAAATTGGGTGTAAATCCGGATAATGTCATTATGCTTGACAGCAAAGGTGTCCTGCATAAGGACCGTAAAGACATGAACAAGACAAAGCAGCAGTTTGCAACGGCAAAGAATGTCCACACGCTTGAAGAAGCCATAAAAGGTGCTGATTTATTTCTTGGATTGTCGGTGGCCGGTGCATTAAAGAAAGAGCTCCTGCTGTTGATGGCTAAGAATCCGATTGTTTTTGCCATGGCCAATCCTGTTCCGGAAATCACTTACGAGGAAGCCACTGCCACCCGTGATGATATCATAATAGCAACCGGACGTTCAGATTATCCCAACCAGATTAACAATGTTCTGGGTTTTCCATTCATCTTCAGGGGCGCTCTCGATGTCAGGGCTACGACCATCAATGACGAAATGAAACTGGCCGCTGCTCATGCCCTGGCCGAATTGGCCAAGGAACCTGTTCCTGAAGAGGTCAACATTGCGTACCAGACAACAAACCTGAGTTTTGGAAGAGACTATTTTATCCCAAAACCGATGGATCCGCGGCTGATCTCAAAGGTAGCACCTGCTGTTGCAAAAGCTGCCATGGAAACAGGTGTGGCACGCAAACCTATTACTGATTGGGATGCCTATATTGAGGAACTCAACAAACGCCTTGGCGCTCAAAATACGCTTATACGCCAAATAAAAGAGCGGGCCAGAAAAGATCCCAAAAGGGTGGTGTTCGCTGAGGCTGAAAATTATAAAATGCTCAAGACAGCTGAGATTATCCTCAATGAAAATGTCGCAAAACCTATTCTGCTCGGAAATGTTCAGGTGATACATGATATCATCAATCAGAATGGTCTTGAGCTGGATGGCGTAGAGATCATCGATCCGAAATCACAGGAACAGGCAGAACGCAGGAAACAGTTTGCCACCATGTTTTACCATAAGATGCAGAGAAAGGGAGTTAATTTAACATCTGCCGAGGAAACCATCATGCACCGCAACTATTTTGCGCCCATGCTTGTCGAAACCGGATTTGCTGATGCCATGGTATCGGGGCTGACAAGACATTATATGGATCAGTTGAATCCTGTGCTGGATATCATCGGCAGAAGAGAAGGCGCTTCACTTGTCACAGGAATGTATATTATCATGACCAAAGAAGGGCCTCTTTTCTTTGCCGATTGCACGGTGACAAAAAATCCTCAAAAGGAACAGCTGGTTGAGATCGCGCTGCAAACCATTCATGCCGTCAAACAGTTCCATATCAAACCAAGGGTGGCCTTTGCATCCTATTCAAACTTCGGCTCGCATCCGGGTAAAATACCCGATATGCAAAGAGAAGCTATTGAAATACTTCACAGGGATTACCCTGATCTGATTGTGGATGGTGAAATGCAGGTCAATTATGCCCTTAACAGCGAAATTTTGAAGGAAGATTTCCCCTTCTCAAAGTTAGTGGGAGGCCCTGCCAATGTTTTGATTTTCCCTTACCTCACCGCCGGCAATATAGCTTACAAGCTCATGCAGGAAGTCGGAAAATTCGAAGTGATTGGACCGATTCTCAATGGATTACGGAAATCAGTGTATATCGTTCAAATGGGAGCATCTGTATCAGAAATCGTGAACCTCGTTACAGTGGCTGTTATCGACGCTCAAGGCCACGAAAAAAAATAAACAGCACATGGAGTGTAAAAATATCTGAGTAAAAGATGGGAAAAACAGGCGTCGGGATTGACGTAATTGAAGCCTTTGTTAAGGCCGCCGTATATTGTTCACGGTATGAACGGTGCATCAGCCAGGTTTCATTGAAACTGAAAAAATGGACTATCAGTGGTGACATTGCCGGAATTGTCATCGAACGGCTGGTCAATGAGAATTATATAAACGAGGAACGTTTTGCAAAAGCCTATGCAGGCATGCAATTCAGAATGAATAAATGGGGAAGGCTGAAAATCGTTCATAGCCTGAAACAACTGAATATCCCTGAAAGGCTTATCCATAAGAGCCTTGAAGAAATTGACGAGGCGGAGTACAGGCAGGTTTTAACATCGCTGATTCTGAAAAAAATTTCCCAAATTAAAAGTGAAAAAATACTGACCACGCAAAAAAAAGTTGCTACATTTGTCATCGGGAAAGGGTATGAACCGGAGTTGGTGTGGGAAGTAGTGAAAAGAATGATACAGCCTTATGGTAACACCTGAAATGATCAAAGAGCTTGATAAAAGGCTTGAAGCCTTGCGGAGGTATCTTTGATATCGACAACAAGCTGAAACTTATCGCCGATGAAGAGGCTTTGACGCGGGAGCCAGGTTTCTGGGATGACCAGAAACAAGCTGAACAGGTGTTACGATCCATTAAAGATAAAAAGATCTGGACCAGGTCATTTGATGAATCTGCCGGTTCATTCGATGACCTGAAAGTCATTTTCGAATTTTTCACCTTGGGTGAAGGAACGGAGAGGGAATTGGATATGCAGTATTCCAAATCTCGCAAATTAATTGAGGATTTGGAATTTATGAATATGCTTGGTAATGAGGAGGATAAACTTAGTGCCATTGTAAACATAAATCCTGGTGCCGGTGGCACAGAAAGCCAGGACTGGGCTCAGATGCTGATGAGGATGTACATCCGCTGGGGTGAACGCCACAAGTATAATGTCAAAGAAATTGATTATCAGCAGGGTGATGTGGCTGGCCTGAAATCAGTTACACTGGAATTTGAAGGCGAATTTGCCTATGGTTACCTGAAAGGAGAAAATGGCGTTCACCGTCTCGTCCGTCTGTCGCCATTTGATGCCAACAACCGCCGTCATACATCCTTTGCTTCAGTTTATGCTTACCCTGTTGTTGATGAAAATATCAAGATCGAAATAAACCAGGCTGATATCACGTGGGATACATTTCGTTCAGGAGGCCCCGGCGGGCAAAATGTCAACAAGGTCGAAACAGCTGTCCGCCTGAAGCATAAGCCCAGCAGTATCATTATTGAGTGCCAGGAAACACGCTCCCAGATGCAAAATAAGGATAAAGCCCTCAGGATGCTGAAATCGCAATTATTTGAAATCGAACTGAGGAAAAAGAAAGAGGAGCAGGCCAAAATTGAAGGCAATAAAAAAAGAATTGAATGGGGATCTCAAATCAGAAGCTATGTGTTACAACCCTATAAAATGGTCAAGGATGTGCGGACGGGTTATGAAACATCAAATGCACAAGCTGTTCTTGACGGAGAAATAGATGATTTCATAAAGGCATACCTGATGGAATTCGGAAAACGATAAAACACACGCGGAATATGCTCTATAAAATTTACCACAACCCCCGATGCCGTAAGTCAAGGGCCGGGTTGCAATACCTGAAGGACAAGGGTTTCAGGGTGGAAGTCATCGAATACATGAAGAAGGCCATCAGTGAAAAAGAGTTATCTGATATTTTGATGAGACTCAACAAGAGGCCACATGAAATCATCCGCACCCAGGAAGATATTTTCAAGGACAGATTCAGGGGTAAAAACTTCACTGACCAGGAATGGATCAAAATCATGGTTGAACACCCCCAACTCATCCAGCGCCCAATCATTGTTAAAAACTACAAAGCCGTCATTGGCGATCCACCCTCAAACATTGATAATCTATTAATCTAACAAAATATTTATATGACGAAAACACGGATTGAAAAAGACACCATGGGGCCTGTTGAGGTACCTGCCGATAAGTATTGGGGAGCCCAGACCCAACGATCAAAGGACAATTTTAAAATCGGTGACGGGAGAATGCCCATTGAGATTATCAGAGCTTTTGCGACATTAAAAAAGGCTGCCGCCCTGGTTAATTATGACCTTGGAAAATTACCGGCAGAGAAGAAAGATCTGATATGCCAGGTTTGTGATGAGATTACAGATGGCAAGCTGGATGACCAGTTTCCATTGGTCGTATGGCAGACAGGATCAGGCACGCAAACGAACATGAATCTCAATGAGGTGATTGCCAACAGAGCCCATGTCATCCATGGTGGTGTGCTTGGAGAAGGACAAAAATTCATTCATCCCAATGACGACGTGAATAAATCCCAGTCTTCTAATGATACTTTTCCGACAGCTATGCATATCGCTGCCTATAATGCAGTGGTGGAAATAACCGTACCCGGTGTTGAAAAGTTAAGGGAAACGCTGGATAAGAAGGCTAAAGAATTTGCCGTCATCGTGAAAATCGGCCGCACACACCTGATGGATGCCACGCCCCTGACTCTGGGACAGGAGTTCTCAGGATATGTGTCACAACTTGATCATGGGCTCAAAGCTTTACGAAATACTTTGCCTCATCTGTTAGAGCTGGCTTTGGGCGGAACGGCCGTCGGAACGGGAATAAATGCTCCAAAGGGTTATGATGTGCTTGTCGCAAAAAAAATTGCAGAGCTCACCGGTTATCCGTTTGTAACGGCACCAAACAAGTTTGAAGCCCTTTCGGCTCATGATGCCATTGTGGAAGCTTCCGGGGCATTGAAGCGTCTGGCTGTCAGCCTGATGGCAATCGCACACAATATCCGCATGCTGGGCTCCGGCCCCAGATGTGGCATTGGAGAGCTTATTCTTCCTGAAAATGAACCCGGATCCTCAATTATGCCCGGTAAAGTCAATCCGACACAACCGGAAGCACTTACCATGGTTTGTGCACAGGTGATGGGTAATGATGTAGCCATTACTGTTGGTGGATTGAACAGCCACTTCCAACTGAATGTCTTTAAGCCCGTGATGATCTATAACTTCCTGATGTCAGCCCGGTTGCTTGGAGATGCCTGTGTTTCATTCAATGATAATTGTGCTGCCGGCATCCAGGCTAACCTGGTCAATATTCAGAAGAACCTTGAAAACTCATTAATGCTGGTCACCGCATTGAATCCGTATATCGGTTATGACAACTCAGCCAAGATAGCCAAAAAGGCACATGCCGAAAATAAAACACTGCGTGAGGCTGCAATGGAACTGGGATTGGTGACAAATGAACAGTTCACCGAATGGGTCGATCCAAAAAAGATGATCTGACGAATTCAACCTGAAGATCCCGGGGTTTCTAAAAGTCTCCGGGATCTTTGAGATTCTTCATCCTGTAGACATATACCTCCTTAAGCTTTATTTTTCCCCTGTAAATAGTTATGGTATCAGGTTCTTCAATAATCTCAAACATACCCTTATAAAGATCTGCAGGATTCCTGAAGTAATTATCCGGCGTGATATAATACGCATCTGTTCCGGTCTGTAAGCCTCCTCTTGCCTTGTTGATCCATGCATATTTGTGTATCTCTTCCAAGGTGTTCACGGCGAACAGGTTGATGTGATTCGGGTAAGCCAGGTAATAATCGAGATGAGCGGCTGGAAACCACTTCGGGCTGATGATGACAGCATCTTTTTTCATCCGGCCGTCTTTTATATCTCGATCATAAATTGGTATAAAGTGCTTTTCAAGTTGTTTCCATCCATACATTTCGAGAGAAGGATCATTAAATCTCAACCTATGGGAATTCACCAGTCCATACCTGATTTGCAGGATGCCTATTGTCAGAATGAGTATCATCAGTACTATCGAAATCTTATTCCAAAGAGGGAATAATTTTATCACACCTGATGCATTCAGTCGATCATCGAGCCAGGCAGAAGCCAGAAGAATAAGAGAAAGATATCCGGGTCCGGACCAATGAGGTAATGTACGACGGAACATGGCAAAAACAAGGAACATGCCGATGAGCGGCAGGCTGAAAAGCAACAATGCTGACTTATGCTCCTTTTCAATAAAATTCCTGTGCTTTAAAACAGCCCATAATGAGAGAATGATCACAATGACATTCACCGGATTGTTATAAAAAAACTGACCGAGCAGTTCAGTGGCCAAAAATACAGGCCTGAAACCTGAATGAGTCATATCTACCCTGCTGCTGTGATAGGTGAAGCTAATAAAATCGTTTTGAACATTCCAGATTATGACCGGCAGGAAGATCAGTGCAGAAAGCAAAACGGCCAGATAGAGCTCTTTTGTCCTCAGCCATTTCCTGTTAAAGAACAGAATATATAGCAAGGCTCCTGCCCAGAGAAAAGCAGAGGTATATTTTGACAATAATGCCAGGCCAATTGAAGCGCCTGCAAGAATCATCTTTACACGGTCAGATGGAAGGAAATCTTGTTTTTTAAGAATATCCAGCAAAAGGAACAGACTTATGAGCCAGAAAAACAACTGCGGTGTGTCTGGCAAAATGAGGATCCCGGTAATGACAAAGCAATAGATCGATCCCGTGTAGAAAAAAGCGGCATATAAGCCTGTCATCTGGTTTTTAAGACGTGAGCCGATGAGATATATGAGCCAGGTATTGATAGCTCCGAATACGATAGATGGAAGACGTAAGAAAAATTCGCCAGAGAAAGTAAGATTCAATGTGAATAGCTGGATGACCCATCCAATCATTGGGGGGTGGTCGAAATGGCTCAAGGCAGGATATAACGCATATGTCCAATAATAGACCTCATCATTGCCCAACTCGACAAAACCTGCAATAAAAGCCCTGACAGCAGCAGAGAGTATGATCAATACAGCCAGATAAATATGAATAGTGCTTGTTCTCTCCATTGACTATTTTTTTCTTCCTGTGTACCTGAAAAAAATGAGAGTCACCAATGAGATGACAATAATAAGATAAATTATCCGGAATATATTGGTTTTGGTTTTATCAATAACTGCTTTGGGTTGATCGGTTGGAATGCGGTCGTTATAGCGTGCAACCGGATTAAGGTAATAGGTGGTACCATCAGCAAAGGAAATTTCACTGCGGATGTAAGTATCATCAGGTAAAAGGGTATAGCTGGCAGAATAACTTTTTGATTCTGTTTTCCTGATCTGTCCATCCTGACCTATAAACCTGAAGGAAGCAGGTTTGTCGGCCGCAACAACGAGCGTATCGCCAATCATCTTTATCTGGCTGAGAACAGGAAGATTTTTATGCCGGTCTATTTTTACTTCATAAGATTCACCGGGGACATAGTTGATATCGGCTCCGAAGGCATTTCCCTTTTTGAGAGCGGCAATAATGTCATCATGATTTGCAGTTCCGGTATTGATGAAAGTACACCGGCGTCCAACTTCATCAGGGATGGTCAGGTCATGTCCATCATCATCGCCGATAATGGTGACATAATGTCCTGCTGACAGGGCTGCATCCCAATGCCGGATCGACACCCGTTGATTGTTCAACACCTCTATGCCATCGTAATTGGTGAGGTATTTCATGTCTTCAGGTATATACCCATGTCTGAATAAGGGATGCGCTAAAAATATCAACTCATTGTCATGTCTGAGCCTATTAATGATATTCTGTTTATGATTTAGATTTTGTAGTAGCGGGTAATCGATCCAGAAAACCTTTTTCGTTCCGATGCAAACCTGATGCGTCTTTCTGATGTTGTAACCATGTTCATATTCAGGTACATAACCCTGCTTTCCCTCCCCATACCTGTTGATCTTCATATAATCGGAGATACCGACCACATCATAACCCAACAACCGGTATTTTGCATATATGTTTTCACTCGAATTTTTTCGACCATTTGTAATACCAAGCCAAACACGTGACTGGATCTGAAAGTTTGCTTTTTTCCATTGTGAAGGATTCATATCTTCATAAGGATTGTATATCCTATGACCTTCAAATTTACCAGGCTGAGGAAATTTATAAATAGGACATAAAAGGTAAAAGACACTAAAAATGCAAAACAGGAGTAAGAGAAATGAGAGACAGATTTTAAATGAAAAACGTAATACTTTCTTAATCATAGCGTAACAGCCGTTTCATTCATCCGATAGGTCACAGGGGCAGGTGTATTGAGTCGATTTTCGGGAATCAAATTATTATAAAGGGATATTCCCATGTTTTTTGGGCGGATTGTTTTTATTTTTGTTTTGAGTCATTTCCAATGCCTGTATCAGTTTAAAGCGGGTTTGTTTCGGAAAGATGATCTCATCGATATAGCCAAGTTCCGCAGCTTTATAAGGACTGGCAAAGGTTTTCTTGTATTCGTCGACAGCTATTTTTTTATCCTCATCCGACAGTTTATCCCTGAAGATAATATTCACTGCGCCTGCTGGTCCCATGACAGCGATTTCAGCAGTAGGGTAGGCAAAATTGACATCAGCGCCAATATGTTTGCTTGACATCACGTCATAGGCTCCGCCATAAGCTTTACGGGTAATAACCGTAATTTTTGGCACGGTGGCCTCGCAGAATGCATATAAAAGCTTTGCGCCATGTTTAATGATACCGCCAAATTCCTGCGCTGTCCCGGGGAGAAAGCCAGGTACATCGACAAAAGTGATCAACGGAATATTGAAGGCATCACAAAACCGGACAAAACGTGCGGCTTTGACCGCTGAATTGATATCCAGGACACCGGCAAGGACATCGGGCTGATTGGCTACGATGCCGACAGGTCTTCCACCCAGGCGTGCAAAGCCAATGATAATGTTCTGTGCATAATAGGGCATGACCTCAAAGAAGTGATGATCGTCCACGACGGTGAGTATGATCTCCTTCATATCATATGGCTTGTTGGGATCGACAGGTACGATGGTCTGGAGTTTTTCATCCTCACGATGGATATTATCCATGCATGGTTTCACAGGAGGGTCTTCCATATTATTGGATGGCAGGAATGTCATCAATTCGCGGATCATCATCATGCACTGTTCGTCATTTTCAGCGACAAAGTGCGCCACGCCACTTTTGGAGTTATGAGTCATTGCGCCGCCAAGTTCTTCTTTTGTCACTTCTTCGTGGGTCACAGCCTTAATGACGTCGGGACCGGTGACGAACATATAGCTGGAATCCTTGACCATGAATATAAAGTCGGTCATGGCAGGGGAATAGACAGCGCCACCGGCGCAGGGGCCGAGCACGGCGGATATCTGCGGTATGACGCCCGAACTCATGACATTCAGATAAAAAATGTCGGCATAACCTGCCAGGCTTTCAACACCTTCCTGTATCCTTGCTCCTCCGGAGTCATTGAGTCCGATTAATGGTGCGCCCATTTTCATGGCCAGCTGTGAAACCTTAACTATCTTTTCGGCGTTGGCACGGCTGAGGGTGCCGCCAAAAACGGTGAAATCCTGGGCAAATACATAGACAAGCCTTCCGTCAATCTTACCATACCCTGAAACCACGCCATCCCCATAGATTTTATTTTTCTCCATTTCAAAATCATGTGCCCTATGGGTGACGAAACGGTCCATTTCAACAAAAGTATTGGGATCAAGAAGGTCTTTGACGCGCTCTCTGGCAGTATTGCGTCCGGCATTATGTTGCCGTTCTATTCTTTCTTTTCCCCCACCTAATTCTGCAACTTTATTCCGCTCTTCAAACTGCCTGAATTTTTCTTCTAATGTTGACATAGTCAATGATTTAATTAACAATAAGCCAAAGACATTATCCGGTATCTCCTGAATATCGGGCGATCATTCAATGATGACCAGAGTTTGATTCCCGTTGACAGTAGCTCCTTCACTTGTGAGAACTTCCTTAACATACCCATCCTTTCTGGCTTTGAACTCGCTTTCCATTTTCATGGCAGAAACCACAATCACAGTCTGGCCCTCCTTAACCTGATCACCGACTTTAACAAATATTCTGACCACTTTTCCGGGCATAGGAGAATAAATTTTATTTTCAGCCTGGCCAAAAATACTTTTCTCACGGCTTCTCAGGTATTTCGTCTCTGCATCCACAATCTCAACGTTATAGGTGTTAAGATATGTATTGACAGTATATTTATTACTGTTGCCATTCTGGAACAATTCGATATTATATGACCTGTTATTTAAAAGAATTGAATAAACACCCTCTTCGACTTTAACGATATCCAGTTCATAAATTGTATTGTCAACAGCCACTTTGACTTTATTCTCCTCCTTGTAAAGCAACTCGACTGTGGCTTTTCGGTTATTGAGATTCATTTCCAGTGACATAGGATTTCAGATTTGGTTCAACTTAAAATCTTAAAGGGTCCGAATGATCGTTCTCTGATCAAAAGGATATTATGAACGCTGGATGCCCTTTCTTCTGCCAAATTCCTTCCAGTTAGACCTGACCGGAGCCATGCGGTTTGCAGAATTTTTATTCAGGTTCGAAATATAATCCATATATGTTGCGATTATTGCCACATCCTCGCATAAAGCATCGCAACGTTCGGTTTCCATGATCTCTTTTTTGTGATCTTCAATAAAATGTGTATTATAAACTCCTTGCCGGAATGCAGGAATATCCAAAATTTTCATAAGGAATTTAATGGTTGTCTTTACTCCGGAGATCTTGTAAGAATAGAGCGCACGCTTCATCCTGTTTATAGCCTCGTCGCGTGTCCTTCCCCAGACAATAAGTTTTGAAATGAGGGGATCGTAATACAAGGGTATTTCGTAACCTTCATACATATAGCTGTCATTTCTAACGTCCAGTCCGAGTGGTTCAGTGATATGTTTGACGACACCCGGGCTTGGCATGAAACCATTGTCAGGATCTTCGGCATATATCCTGCATTCAATAGCATGGCCAAATTGTTGCAGTTTATCCTGTTTCAGGGCAAGTGGCTCACCGTTGGCAATACGGATTTGTTCCTTGACCAGATCAACGCCGACAACACGCTCAGTGATAGGATGTTCTACCTGTAGCCGTGTATTCATTTCGAGAAAATAGTAATTCAGATGGTCATCGACGATAAATTCAATGGTACCGGCTCCTTCATAATTGACGGCTTTAGCCGCAGCCACAGCATGTTGCCCCATTATTTCCCGTATCTCCGGTGTAATGACCGGCGAGGGTGTTTCTTCAATGACTTTCTGATGGCGGCGCTGTATTGAGCATTCACGTTCAAACAGGTGAATGGTATGTCCAAAGCTGTCGGCAAGTATCTGAAATTCGATATGATGGGGTGAAGCGATATATTTTTCAATATAGATTGTATCGTCACCAAAGGCAGAGAGAGCTTCGGAGCGTGCACCACGCATGGCGCTGACGATATCTTCTTTTTTGTAAACCAGACGCATGCCTTTGCCACCGCCACCGGATGATGCCTTTATCATGACCGGCAGTCCTAATTCCATGGCTGTTATAACGGCTGAATCGTCGTCATCAATTTTCCCTTTTGACCCAGGGACAACAGGTATTCCGGCAGCCATGATGGTTTTACGGGCTGTGAGTTTATCGCCCATTGTAGCAATTGAATAAGCTGAAGGACCGATGAACTTGATACCCTCTTGTTTACATCGCTCTGAGAAGCGGGCGTTCTCCGAGAGGAATCCATATCCCGGATGAATGGCATCTGCACCGCTTTTTTTTGCTGCGTCAATGATTTTATCTATAACGAGGTAACTTTCAGAGGAAGGTGAGGGCCCGATGAAAAAGGCTTCGTCTGCATATCTGATGTGTAAAGATTTTCTATCTGCCTCTGAGAAAACAGCTACCGAGCGTATTCCCATCTCCCTGCATGATCTCATCACCCTGACAGCTATTTCGCCCCTGTTGGCAACAAGTATTTTTTTAATCATGAACGACCACGTTAAATAAAAAGTCCGATATCAACTGCCCAGGTCTTCCGGAAAAATCGTCCGAAGTTACAAAATAATCATACGTCACCGGACACTAAAAAAATACAGTCATTAGAAAAACTGATATCGATATCTGGTTACGATCATGAAATACCAATGCTATTGCGTGTCTGTGACGCGAGCGATTTTTATGAGGCGGTGTCCTTTTAAAGGCCTTAGGGTTTGCAGGCGGGGCAGGGAATTAATTTGAGAATTTGAAAATTAGTCAATTAGTCAATATGGCAATTTAGATGTAAAAGTAGACACTGCATAGCAGAGGCTTTTGTTTAATGTCTTTAACCTCAAACATTATTTCGCCATCTACTTCGAATGTTCGATATTGGATATTCAAGGAGTGGGTCGCCGAAAACCCAGGCTGTCTTTTTCTTTTCGTACTTTTCTTTTGGACACACAAAAGAAAAGTACATCAATAAAAAAACATTCTCAAGCCACTTCTATTTTTCAGTGAACATCACCTCTATTCGCATTATAACATACCAGAAAACCTAACAACAAAAAAATTAAATCTATTCGAATTCAGTTCTGCAAAATAATATACCTGGCGCATCAAAATAGTAATTAGCCTCCTTGAACTTTTTTTGATTAATATGCGTTAAATGTTTGTACATTTAGAGGAATTTATAATTTTGGCATTCTAATCAGACGCTTAAATTTTTTATACAAGCTAATAGGGCAATGGGTAAATTAAAATTTAAAGCCGGATATCTTGGGCCTAAAAATAAGATTAACGTTGTATTGGCTCTTATCACATTCAAAGAGAATGATATTTGTTTTGTTTATTCTCCTACATTAGATATCACTGGATATGGTAATACCGATCAAGAAGCAAGAGATTCATTTAATATCGCTCTTAAAGAGTTTCTAAGGTATACTACTAATAAAAAAACTTTAAATGATGAATTAAAGAGGCTTGGATGGACAATTGTTAAACATCAACCTAACCCCATTTATAATCAACCCTTTCTTGATCAGCTTCTTAGAGATAAATCTTATCTTAAGGATATTATAAGGGAAAAAGAATTTTCCAGAATAAATGAGCGTGTTGCATTGCCCGTTATGTAATGGCAAAGATTGATAATATTTCTCTGAGAAAATATTTGAGGTTTCTTGAATTTTGTGAGTGCAAATGTTATCGAACTACCGATGGGCATCAACACTATTCAAGATCAGATTTAAAACGCCCATTAACTCTTCAAACTCATATTGATCCTGTTCCTGCATTTATTATTAGACAGCATTTAAGGTATTTAAATATCAGTATAAGAGAATTTTATAAAATAATCGATAATATTTAGCCCCAATGCTAGCGCGCCTCTGTGACGCGTGCTAAAGAATTGCGCGTTTCAAACGCGCTGATACCAGGCACGCGTTCGGAAACGCGCGCCAGCTGGGGATTTTTATGAGGCGGTGTCCTTTTAAAGGCCTTAGGGTTTGCAGGCGGGGCACCCAATATGATTGGGCGATTGTCGATTGAGTGATGTTCGATGTCAGATATGGGTGTAGCCCTATTTTAGGACAAGACACTTCAAAAATCAATTCTACTTCGACATCGCTTTCCAATTCAACTTCTATTTCGAATGTTCGATATTGGATATTCAAGGAGTGGGTCGCCGAGAAGTCCAGCCTTGATCTTTCTTTTGGTACTTTTCTTTGTATTAAGACAAAGAAAAGTACATAAATAAAAAAATAACTGATAATTACTACGAGTGCGCATAAAAATATTATTTAACCCATAATATCCCCGCACTGTTATCTCGGGAAAAAACCTTAAATTTATTGGCTAATAAGTTTCAAAATGACCGTTCAGGAATACCTGCAAAAAGTCAACCAACTATACAAATCCGGCATATCAACGGAGCATAGTTACCGGCCTGACCTTCGAAACCTTCTCGAAAGTTTGCTTCCCGGTGTGGCAGCAACCAATGAACCTTCCCGGATTGAGTGCGGAGCACCTGATTATATCATTACAAAGAAAGGCATCCCCATTGGCTTCATCGAAGCAAAAGATGTTGGTGCTGACCTGAATAACAGGATTCA
>JAPLDP010000083.1 GCA_026391695.1 Bacteroidota bacterium | reverse complement strand
AAATTCTTCCGTTGAATTATCCAGGATATTCCTGACCAGCCGGGCGAATTTTGAAAGGTAAATACTGGCTTTATCCGGTTTCTCAGTGACGATGAAATTCTGGATGCTGTAAAGCGCATTGAAGAGGAAGTGGGGATTCATTTGGGAGCGGAGAAGCTTTTGTTCGAGGAGGAGCGCTTTCCGGTCCGATCCAAACCGTTTTCGTTGGATTGAGATTATGACAATCAACAAAGCAATCAACACTGCACCGCCAATACCGGTAAATAAAATCCTGGTCTGATTCAGCTTTAAGCGGCGGAGCTCATTGTCCCTAACCAACCCGGCGATCTCCTGCCTTTTTAATTCATCCGCATAATTTGCTTCCAGGCCGATTATCTGCCTGGACAGTTCATCCTGCGACTGTAATTTTTTTTCTTCTTCCATTTTCTTCTGATAATTCAACGCTTGCCTGTAATCACCGATTAATTCATGTAATCTAACCAGGTCTCTAAAACCATCAATCCGCCATGACCTTATCTGGGTAATTCCCCAGATCCTGATAACCGGATCGGAGTGAGAGATCTGGCCGATATTAATCAGAAAAGTATCACTTAAGTTAATCGCCTGACGAAGATACTTTCCGGCACGTTGATAATGACCACGGTCTGTATCTATTTCACCAAGAGTAAAGAGCGCAGCTGCGAGAAGATCATAGCGGTCTGTTTTTTTTAACAAATTAACAGCGAGAAGGCTATGAGAATATCCCATTTCCGGATCATCTGTAATATAGTAATAATATCCGAGGTTCATATGCTCCAGTCCTTCCATGATATTTCTTGTGTTAGTATCCACAAATTTGCTGCATGCTTCAAGGGATTTTAAAAAATAATCCAGTGCTGATGGATCTTTTTTAGCCTGATAGCATAATCCCTGAAAATTATAAAGATCGGGCATCCAATTGGAATCCGGATGACGAATTATATATTCGAGTACCATTCCGTTATATTTAAGGGTACTGTCCATCATTATAATTAAATTTTCAGAAGGGAATGTATTTAATCTATCCAGGGTTTGAGATTCATAAAAATAGGAAAAGGCCAGTGTCCAATAGGCTGAAATGGTAGCAACAGAATCTCCAATCGCAGCATAATTCGATGCAGCGCGTTTGTAATAGGCAGTCATTTTACCGGTATTTCGTACATACTGGTTCACCGCACCAAGCTGGATCAGCAAATTGCCGATGTCTTTTGACGGCTCATAAGGCTCAAGTATTCGTAAGGCGGAAAGATAGTTCGTCAGCGCATTTTTTATATCGGCATTGAAGTAATAGCTGTTCCCAAGATTAAAGGTGGCTATTCCTTTCCCAATGGCATAGTCCAGCTGTTCCGACATACTGAGAGCTTCAGTGGCGTATTGAAAGCTGGAATCGAAACTGCGCGGCGCAAGCTGAAGGGCAAGCTGGTTCAGGATATTCACTTTATCGGTTCCCGCAGCATCAGGGAGTAAAACAAACAAGCTGTCAACAGTTTTCTGACGGGTCTGATTTGGGATCTGGCCTGCTGTCAAAAGGCTCAGAAAGATGAACAATAAAATAAAAAGAGGGTGTTTAAATGTCATTACGCTTCGCTGTCAGCCCTCACCCTTTCTCCCTCCCCCAGTTGGGGGAGGGATGGGGAGGGGGCTATAGTTTATCAAATAACTCCAAAAGTTCTTCCCTTTTCCTGAATGAAACAGGTACTTTCTCGCCGCTTGTCAGGATAATATATCCACCTTCCTGCTTCTCAAACCGGATTATGTGCGACAGGTTGATCAGGTATGACTTATGAACACGGTAAAAACCGCTTTCGCTGAGCATATCATCAAATTCACGGAGTATTTTTGAGATCAGTATTTTTTCGCCTCCTGTTGTATGGATAACCGTGTAACAGCCATCCGATTCACAAAAGGTGATGTTTTGCATCTCGACCAGGTGGACGTTTTCCTGCGTCTTTAAAACGATTTTCTTTTTCTGCCGGAGGTCGGTTCTGAGGTTTTCCTCTAAAGCCTGGAGCTGTGTGGTAAAATGATCCTGTATAAGAGTTTCGGCATGCTTCACCGCCTCGATGAGTTCCTCAGGATTGACAGGCTTGAGCAGGAAATCCACTGCCGCAAACCGGAATGCCTGGACAGCATATTTCTCGTAGGCCGTGATGAAGATAACCTTAAAATCGATGGAATCGCATAGCCTGATCAGGTCGAATCCTGATCCGTCGTCCATTTTGATATCAAGCAATACGAGCTGGGGATGAAGCTCACGGATGGCTTTAAGCCCGCTGGCCACGCTACCGGCTTCACCTATCAGTTTAACCTGCGGGCAATGCACAGTCAGCAACCTGGCGAGGGTTTCACGGGCATGGGCTTCGTCGTCGATAATGACCGTCCGCAACATTTCCTGGCTTGAATTTTTTTCAAATATAGGTAAATTCATGGCGTAGTGCAATAGATTGGATATTAATAGCCAATTGTTTTTCTCACTTCGTTACATCGCTACTTTACAACCACCATCTTTCCGGTTGACGGTTGACGGTTGACGGTTGACGATAGACGATAGAAATATACACCTGCTTGGCATCCAGTCATGATTAATGTGATACTCTGTTTGCCGGGCTGCGCCTGCCTTGTTATTTCGCTGAAAACCTGTCTCCCCATCATGTCATAAAGGGTGAACGTTAAATCCTGAGGTTTCGATAAGGTGAAAGAAACGATGAGGAAATCCCTAACCGGATTAGGCATGATACTCACATCAGATAATTCTGAGACAGGCAGTTCCTTGTCATCCACCCCGGCGTACACATCAAAATATTCGAGTATCCGCTTCATGAGTTCGTACCGGTGAACCAATAACCTGATTCCCTCAAAGCCGAAGCCCAGAAAAACCGTTTTGTAAGTGCTATTCTCAAAACGAATCCCTGCAGGGTACGCGCTCATACCGTTGTACCGCAAGCAGACTTCACCGCTATTAACAGGATTAAGAGCGCTTTGGGAGTATTGATTGTTAAGTCCGTCTCCCTCATTAAGTTGAAATAACAAACCATCACTCAGGGGATCTCCGGCAATACCAGAAACAATATAGTAAGTGACATTAGATTTATGGTTTGCATGCAGGTAATCATTCATAAATACTGTGTTTCCAATTTCATCGCTGATGTTCTGGCCTGTCATGAACAATCTTCCGCCATGGTTCAGGTAAGCTATCAGGGCATTCTGATTTGTTTCATTTACGGTGCTGTCTTCGTCATATCCGGTGTACCAGATAACTGCAGGAAAATTCTTTAAGAATGTGGTATCAGGATTGCCGTTTACATCAATATCCCAATTGTGTGTGGTATATCCGAGGCTATCCAGTACATCCAGGTAAAACCGCTGGGAATTCAGGACATCCCTTTCATCCTTTACCAGGAGAACGTCTGCCTGGCCTGCAAACAACTGGAAATGAATAATATCAGTTGTATTATTATAGTGAATCTCCAGTTCCATAGCAACGGGATGCGGATTCTGAAAGCCAGTCACCTGGAACTGGAAAGGTTGATCCTGATTGCTTGCATTTTCTCCGGATGCCATATTACCCAATGATGCAACCGTATCCATGAGCTGGAAACAGGGATCATTGCATCGCAGGGTTACCGAAACGTTGTCAGCAGGATTCATATAAACATTCTTTACACCGATGACAAGTTCAGCCAGGTCTCCAGGTTCAAGTATACCATCCTCACCGGTATCAGATGTTTCTATTGATGATACGAAAAACTCCGAAAATGTTCTCGCATGCCAGTGCATAATTTCCCTCAAAAGATCTGTAAGTGCTTCTTGGTCCCACCATAAATCTGTATTTATGAAAATAGTTCCACCCCATTTTTGCAATTTATGATAAAACATCATAGTCGTACAACCATTATCCCCACCATCATGGCCCCAGGTGTCAAATGACGGTGTGTATATCCAGAAGAATCCATAAGGTAAATAGTCACCATAGACATTGACTGTATCCTGGATAGTCGTCATCATTTCTACTGTTATCGAATCCAGAATGTGCTTATTATTATAAGCACCATAGTTAGCAAACATGCTGATAAAATTTGCGAATTCAACGGCATTCGATTTCAAAAATCCGTCAGGGTAATCTGGTTTAACAACATGTCCTATTGGCACGGGATTCCCATAATTATACAAATAGGGCATGGCCACTTCCATGGTATCGGTTTCTGCAAGGAACCAACGGCTGCGGTTCATATCAAGCGCGGTAAAAATGCTATCGTTGCAATAATTGTTAAATCCATCCTGATAAACTGCCTCCACGAGATATCCGGCAAGAGTTGCACCGACATTTGAGTAAACAGCATCGGATCCGGGAAGAGTGTTAAAATAATTACTTGGATAGTAATATTGTCCCCCAACATCAAGGTAGTTATAACAGAATTCCTGAAGAGTAACTTCAGGATCACCAAGAATATTAAACATTGTATAAATGAAATCCTGGTCTCTTATTGATGATGAATGCGTCATCAACATATACGGAGTGATGCTGGAAGAAGGATAATTAGGATTAATCACCTCAAATGGAAGGTACTGGTTGATGTCCCTGTAAAGATCAACGAGTCCTTTCTCAATCATCTGATTAAGTGCGGTCGCAACAACGGATTTTGAAATAGAGGCCAGCATAAAGAGGGTGGAGTCATCGACCGGTATCTGTTGTTCGATGTATGACCATCCGTAGTTATGTTTCCATGCCAGGGCACCGTCATGCAGTATCCCGATCTGAACACCAGGGATGTTGTACTGATCCATCTGCCATTCGATGAAGGCGTTGAAATTATCGGGATTCACAGGAGTATAGTCCCGATTTGTCTGTGCCCCGATGTTCATAGCAAGGACAAGAGTGATTGATAAAGAGCAGATCAGTTTTTTCATAGAATTATTGTTTTTATAACTTCGATACGTCGCTACATCGTTACTTCGTTACTTGACTATAACCACTTTTCCGGTTGACAGTTGGCTGTTGACGGTTGACGATAGACGATAGAAATATACTCCGGCAGGCATATCAGCGGCATTCCATTGCACCTGGTACGTGCCTTTGGTTTGTTGTTCATTCACCAGCACTGCAATCTCCTGGCCCGTGAGGTTTAAGATGGTTAAAGTAACTGACGCGTCTTCTTCAAGCTGATATTCAAAGCTGGTCGAATGGCTAAAAGGATTGGGAAATACAGTAAATCTTTTTTCGAACATCACCTCCTCCAGACCAATTGACTCACAAGCTGCCCACACTTCTGATTGGTTGTTGCAACCAGTTGCATTAGCACTAATTACAATAATTCCACCAGGATTTGCCAAATAATTACAGATGCTTTGCACTTCACAGGCTGATAATAAATAATTACAAATTATATGAAGGTTAACAATAGATCCTGCATCAATATTATCCAATCCCGTTAGGCTGGTCAGGACGGGATTGCCATAATTAAGTTCTCCAATCTTAAGGTTTCCCCCGATGGAAATCAAACCCTCCAACCCGGTCAGGCTGGTAAGGGCTTCATTCCACCAAATCCGAAGGTCTCCATCGATAAAAGTCAATCCTTCCAGTCCTGTCAGGCTGGTTAATGTGTCATTATGGCAAATTTCAAGGTCTTCTCCGATGGAAATCAAATTGTCTAATCCCGTCATACTGGTCAGGGCGGGATTACCGCCAATACTTCCTATCATAAGGCTTCCACCGATGGAAGTCACCACACTTAATTCGTCGAGGTTCCTAATATCATTTCCATTGATTATCATATTGCCCCCTAATTCTGTACAATTGGGATAAATAGTCTGAAAATTATCAACATCGGCTTGTGATGAAAAATAATAGTTACCGTAAGGCAGGCACGGTGAAGAAATCCCGCAGGCATTTGCTACTTCTATAGCACTGTTGCAGCCAATAGAATTATTATAAATATCAACTCTACCATTGGGACTGACTAAATAATTACAAATACTTTGTACTTCACAGCTAAATAATAAGCTGTTATGATAGATATACAAACTGTCGATAGAACCGGCATTAATGTTATCCAACCCCCTCAGGCTGGTCAGGGCATCATTGTATTCAATATTAAGGTCTCCCCCGATGGAAGTCAATCCCTCCAGCCCCGTCAAGTTGTACAGGGCGTCGTTGTATTCAATAGAAAGGTCGCCTCCGGTAGAAGTCAATCCTTCTAATCCTGTCAGACTGGTCAGGGCTGGATTGCCACCAAAATCGGAATTTCCAATTATTAGAGATCCGCCAATAGAAGTCAGATTGTTCAATCCAGTGAGGCTGGTCAAAGCGGTGTTGTCCACAATAACAAATCCAAGCCCGTCACTTTCACCGATGGAAGTCAAATCCTCCAGTCCTGTAAGACTAGTAAGGATCTCGGTTCCATTAATAATTAGATCACCACCGATAGAAGTCAAACTTTCAAGCCCCGTAAGACTGATCAGGGCATTATTATAACCGGTATAATAATAAATAACAAGGTCTCCCCCGATGGAAGTCACATTGTCCAGCCCTGTTAAATTTGTCAAACTGTAGTTGTCCCAAATCCCAAGGTTTCCCCCGATGGAAGTCAAGCCCTCCAGCCCTGTGAAGTTGGTCAGGGCGTCGTTGTAACCTATAGAAAGTCCTCCCCCGATTGAAACCAAATTGCCCAGCACCGATAAACTGGTGAGAGCAGGGTTGGACGCTATGGAAAGGTATCCCCCGATGGAAGTCACTTTCTCGAACCCCTCCAGGCTGGTAAGGGCGTATTCATCAAGAATCTCAAAATCACCCCCGATGGAAGTCAAATTGTCCAATCCCTTCAGATTGGTCAGGGCGTAGTGGTTTCCATTAATAACAAGGTTTCCTATGATTGAAGTCAAACCCTCAAGTCCTTCCAGGTTGATCAGGTTGGGATTGCCATGGATCCTAAGGCGTTCTCCGATGTAAGTCAAATTGTTCAATCCCATCAGATTGGTCAGTGCGTAGTTACTGGAAATAGTAAGATCTCCCCCGACGGATGCCAAATTATCCAGCCCCGTCAGGCTGATCAGGGCGTAATTGGAAAAGATTGTAAGGTCTCCTCCTATGGAAGTTAATACACTTAATCCGTTGAGATTGGTGATATTATAAAATTCAGGGGAAACTCCAATTTGTACATCCCCTTCTATTTCTGTGCAGCCAGGATAATTGACCTGGAAACTATCTATCTGGGCCTGGGTTTCAAATACGATGCCTTCGGGCAGGCAGGATTGAGATAAAACGATATTGTGACCGGCAGCCACTAATGCGAGTAATAAAAATAATTTTTTCATAGAATTATTGTTTTTTCCACTTCGTTACTTCGTTTCATCGCTACTTTACAACCACCATCTTTCCGGTTGACGGTTGACGGTTGACGGTTGACGATAGACGATAGAAATACACTCCTGACGGCACATCTTCAAGATTCAAAACTGTTTCATGCATTCCTTTTGTCTGGTAGCCTTCCGAATGGTGCCTTATAAGATGACCGGTCAAATCGTAAATGGTGATGCTGACATCAGATCCTTCCAGGAGGTCATAGATCAGCTTTGTCTGGTCACTTGCCGGATTGGGATATACCACATGGAAGAACCGGGAAGTGGGGGTGATTATTTCGTGTTGACCGACGAGCAGGGTCTCATAAGCTCCCATATCCCATTCATTATCCAACGGACGTGGCTGACCCAGGATGTCATATTCAGGAGCATAGACGTAAGTTCCATTAGACAATATCCTTTCTGTCCCGGATTCAATACATGGGCTGGAAGGATCAAGTGTGAGTAAAATGTCGTCACTAAACTGCGGAGGTTCGAACATATTTCCTCCGTCATCAACATATTCTCCATCTATCCCATCAGGATCGATATTAGAAAAACCAATTTCAGCAGACTCTGAATTAATACTAATCTCCTGTCCTCCTGCGGCAGAATCCTGCCAGAAAATGCAGTTAAAGATCAACGGATCGGCATCAAATGAGCAGATAGCGCCTCCGTAATTAGCAGCACTATTGAAGGAAAAGGTGTTATTGATCAGGATAGCAAGATGATCAACAGATGTATTGTATTTATATAGATAGATCGCTCCCCCTTCATTTTCTGCATGGTTTCCGCTGAACACATTGTTTTGCAATGTCACCTGAACACCGGCTGTTTCAAAAGCAGCGCCTATAATGGATTCATTTTCCAGGAAGTAATTGTTTTCAACCATGACAGGATTATCTAATGCCACATCATTTTGCAGATACAATGCTCCGGATAATGAATTACTTACATTACCTTTGAAAACATTGTTACTTATCACACTTCCGGGATCAGGTGTAAAAACTCCAATTCCTGCAGAACCCCCTTCAGGGGATCCGGATATAAGTGTATTGTAAGCAACCTCATTGTCTGAAAATAATACTTTTACCGCCTGAAACACCCCCCCAGCGCTAATTGCCCAATTATTCTCCGACTCGCACAGGTTATTGATAATGATGTTATGCTGTACGATGGCTGTTACAAGGTTTGTCCAGACCGGATCTCTTGCGCAGAGAAAGGCGGCTCCGGCCGCGATACTATTCGCTGCACCTGTGCAGGTGTTATTGGAGATGGTGTTATTAGTGATTCGGGCATTATAACAAACGACTAACCCTGCTCCGTCCGATTCTACGCTACCTGAATAGCAGGAATTGTAGTCAATTAAATTATGATCAATAATTATCCAATGATCAGCCATATTAAACTCGCAGGAAAGTCCGGCACCCGCTACGATCTGCGCGCTGCCCGGAATGGTGTAAGTCAAATGGTTCTCGGTGATATGATTGTGAATAATCATAGCCCCCGAATTTGAAATAAATACCCCTCCGCCTGCCCTGAAATCAGAACCGGCTGCGATGTATTGGGTTCCCATTCCTTGTGTAATTGTGAATCCACAGAGAATGGACGTGGTATCTTCACCGGATACGAAATATACCACTGAAGAACTGTCCGTATTGGTCAGTTGGCTTCCGTCGATAATGGTATTGCTGATATGGCTGGTATCGCCATCCATAAGAAATTCACTGGCCACCGTCAGTGGCTTTTTGCCAAGGAAGTTGATCTGTTCATAGTAGGTTCCATCGGATACCAGAACGGTATCACCGAAGTTTGCGGCGTTGATCCCTTGCTGGATCGTCGGATAATCGCCTGGCACATGGATGACCTGTGCTTGCAATGCAGCCGCCATCGCTAAGCTGCAGATAAGAAGTAAAAGTTTTTTCATAGGATTATTGTTTTTATTCCTCTTGAGAGGTGGTTATCTAGTTTTAATTGTTCTTTAACCGCAGGACGCAGGCTATAATCTCTTTTGGGACTCAAACCGCGCAGCGGTTGGAGTCCCTTTCTTTGCGACCTCTGTGAATCCTCTGCGCTCTCTGCAGTTTCAAAAAAATTAATATATCTTAAATCAATTTTTCATTTCGTTACATCGCCACATCGCTACTTTACAACCACCACCTTACCGATTGTCGATTGTCGATTGTCGATTTTCGATAGCCGATATAAATACACTCCAGTAGGTATATCTTCGGCATTCCAACGCACCTGATGCATACCTGCGGATTGATGCCCATTGACCAACATTTCGATTTGCTGTCCGAGATGGTTGAAAATCGTCAATGTAACCGTCATGGGTTCTTCCAGTTCATACTCAAAAGTTGTGTAATCACTAAATGGATTAGGATAACTGCCGACTGCCGACTGCCGACTGTCGACTCCCGGATTATCAATCCCTACCGGTATCGATCCATATTCATACGCTCCCATATCCACGACCGCAATCCCATCCCCATCGCCGTCCCAGATACGGTAATTTCCAATAATATCCCATGGCGGCAGGTTCAGCCCGGTAGTATCCGGTGTGCCGGCATCAATGCAGGGAGAGCCATCAGATAAAGAATAGGGATGTTCTCCGCTATTGATAAACAGGGGATCTTCATCGATGTTGCCTTCCAGCCAGTTGATAGTCCCATTGTTGTTGGTTACAATTCCGGCTTCACCCCCTTTTAAATCAGAATTAGATATTGTTATGGAATTTGGAAGGCCATAAGGATAGAAATAAATTTCCGGCAATGAATCATCATACATAATAGTATTGATCATGGTAACATTACCACCTTCATAACATAAAATTTCATTACTCCCATCTGATGAATTTCCTGCAATAGTAACATTTTTGAGAACGGAATATGAAGAATAAGTACATCTAATCGCTCCCCCGAAGTTACCCACGATAATCGTATTTTCCAGTGTGGCGCTGGAACTGTAACCAAATAGAAGAACAGCCCCTCCTCCAGACGAATTTCCAAGGAAAGTGACATTTTCAAGCGAAGGACTTGAGGCCATACAATGAATCCCGCTGCCCAATGAAGCTGAATTACCTGTGAGAGTACCATCTATTAGAATTGGGTTTGAATTCAGACAATCAATCCCACCACCAATACTTGCCGAATTGTCTCTAATGGTAATATTTTCCAGGGTGGGGTTGGATAAGAAACAAGAAATACCTCCGCCGTGGTTTGAAGCCGAGTTACCCGTTATCGTCACATTTGTCAGAGAGGGACTTGAATTATCAAAATATATCCCGCCACCTCTGTCATCAGTAAATCCGCCCGTGATAGTCACTCCTGAAAGATGGGTAGAATTATTATTACTAAATTGAATAACCGTGGATGTACTGTCTGCATCAAGGATAACCAATGATTCTGATTCTCCCTCAAGATTAATGCTATCTGGAATACTAACCGGAAAATACTCACCGTTGGATGATGGGCTGTATTGGCCTTCAAGCAGATAGATCGTATTTTGGGGAAGAATGATGTTTAAGGCGTGATGGATGGTTTTCAGCGGATCGCCGGTTGTAAGTCCACTATTATTGTCATCCCCGGAGGGTGAGATAAACAGGTTGGCATTCGCTTGCTCATAATACCCATGAAGGATATCGAATGAGAAGTTGGACAATGGTGAAGCATGAACTGCAGTGGGATTCAGCACAGTAAAGGTGTCAACAATGACATTGAGGAAAGATGTTGCATAAAGGTCATTACCTAGAGGAGCCACATTACAATAAATGTTGCACAGGTCAATGGTGTCAAAAACCAGGCTGGAATTGTCACAATAGATCCCACCGCCTTCACTCCCTGCAGAATTCGCACTAATGGTTATATTAGTCAGTGAAAGGCTGGAATTTGAACAATAAATCCCTCCGGCACAATAATTTGACGAATTATTGTTAAGTGTAATATTTTCCATTGTTAAGTCCGCATAAGCACAATAGATTCCTCCACCTATATTATCAGATGAATTGCCGATTATAGAGACATTTTCCAATGTTAAGCCAGAAGATTCACAACATATCCCTCCACCTCCAAAAGCTGAATTTCCAGTGATGATGACATTTTGCAACATGAGATTAGAATTTTCCGTACAATAAATTCCACCACCCGAATTGTCAGTTATGCTCACATTACTGAGCGTAAGGCTGGAATATAAACAATATATTCCGCCACCGTAGTCAGAAGCCGAATTACCTGTTATGGTCACATTTTCCAGTGAGGATTGGGAGTCATAACAATAAATCCCGCTGCCGTACGAACTTGAACCCCTTGTGATGGTCATGCCTGAAAGGGTATCGGATGCAGTACCATTTATCCGGATGACACCTGCTGTTTCCTCGGCATCAAGGATAACCTCCGACTCTGCAACTCCCACCAGGTTGATATAATCAATTATACTAATTGGGAAATCCTCCCCGGTTGTGGAGGGGCTGTAAGTGCCTTCCTGAAGGTGAATTGTGTTGTGATTTAAACTGTCGGGTAGAATGTAAATTAAGGCCGCCTCTATGGTCTTCAATGGTTCGTCGGCCGTCAGGCCACTGTTAGCATCATTTCCATCAGGTGATACAAACAGGTCGGCATTTAGCTGTTCATGATAGCCGTGCTGAATATCGAAGGAAAAATTTGAAAAAGGAGCAGCAACGTATTCATTGGGATAAAGCACAGTGAATGTATCTACGATCACCTCAAGGAATGTGTCGGAATATAAGTCATTGCCTTCAGTTGCAATGTTCATATAGATATTACACCTATTGAGGCTGTCGAACATTGGTGTGGAATTCGAGCATGAAATTCCACCGCCCTGGTTGGCAGAGTTGCCGGTAATGGTCACATCACTCAATTCAGGACTGGAAGAGCTATTACATATTATCCCGCTTCCATTATTATTGATAATAATCACATCGTGTATGTTTGGGCTGGAATTGCTGCAGGAAATTCCTGCCGTTGATCCATGAGTGATCGTCATGTCTGAAATATTTGAGTGTATGTCGTTTCGAAATTTCAGGACACCGGCGGTATTTTCCGCATCAAGAAAAACTAGTGTGTTCTCAATACCCGCGAGATTGGTATAATCGGGAAAATAAAGAGGAAACTGCTCACCATTCGAAGATGGGCTGTAAGTCCCTTCAAGCAGGTGAATTGTTTTAGGATTCAAGCTGTCAGTCAGGATAATAGAAAAGGCGCAAAAAATGGTTTTCAGCGGATCATCTGTAGTCAAACCTTCATTGTTATCATCTCCGTATGGTGAAACATATAAATCAGCATTTGCCTGGGAATGCATACCGTGCAGGATATCGAATGAGAAATTGGAAATCGGTGCAGCATGAAATTCGGTTGGCACACTCACTGTAAAAGTATCCACGGTCACTTCAATGAAAGAGTTTGAATAGAGGTCATTCCCTTCAGCAGCTCTATTGAAGTAGATATTACAGCGGTTTATGCTATCGAATATCGGGATTGCATTTTGTTCTGAATAAATCCCACCACCATAAACTTCCGATGAATTGTTATAAATGCTCACATTTTTTAATGCCACTCCAGATGCCCATCCAAGATAAATTCCGCCTCCTTCACCCGGATGATATAAAGGACGGGATGAGCTAAAAGTAGAATTACCGGTAATTCTCACATTTGATATTATGGGGCTGGAAGAACTACTACAATATATACCACCTCCACATACACTGTATCCATTTGTGGCCGTGAAACCGCAAAGTAATGCCGTAGAATCTTCCTCATAATAAAAGGCCACCACGCTGCCGGCATGGTTGCCGTCAATAATGGTTTGTGAAATGTAAGATGTATCCTGTGTGGTCAGGAACAGTGAAGCCACAGTGATATTTTTCCCATTAAAGTTGATGTTTTCCACATAGGTTCCGGGGGATACAAGCACGGTATCGCCTACGTTTGCCGTATCAATTGCCTGCTGAATTGTCGTATAATCGGCAGGGACATGGATGACCTGCCCGGATAGCATAGTTGCCGTGAGCAGGAAGGCTGTGAGAATTGTAAGTTTTTTCATAGGATATTTGGTTTTGTTCCTCTTGAGAGGTGTTTGTACAGTTTTAATCTTTCTTTAACCGTAAAGGGTGCAAAGAACGTAGAGGCTGAAATCTCTTTTGGGACTCAAACCGCGGAGCGGTTGGAGTCCCTTTCTTTGCGCCCTCTGCGCATCCTCTGTGTTCTCTGCGGTTTTTAAAAGAGATACTCTCATGTTAATCCATCTTCGGTGTAGGATGGTTAAAATTACATCACCCTGAAACCAGGTATGAATCAGATAAACGAACGTAGGGCTTGGATAAACAAACGTCGGGGATTTTTAAGTTAACGCTCTTGATATTATTCTCCCACGATTTAAATCGTGGGCTAGATAATTTTTGATCTTTGCATTCTCCCACGACTGAAGTCGTGGGTTAGATAAATATTTTGAATTTATGCTCTCGAGTCATATCGGCGAATTCGCTGCATTAGCAACAGCTTTCTTCTGGACTATCACCGCCCTGTCGTTTGAAAGGGCCAGCATACGCGTCGGATCACTGGCTGTCAACCTGTTGCGTATGGCTCTGGCACTGGTGTTCCTGAGCATCTTTTCATATATTCATCGCGGCATCATTTATCCTGTTGATGCATCGGCACATGCCTGGTTCTGGCTCGTCATTTCAGGCCTTGTCGGTTTTGTGTTAGGCGATTATATGCTGTTTGAGTCTTTCACGATCATAGGTTCACGTATTTCCATGCTCATCATGACCCTCGTGCCGCCTATAACAGCCTTTGTGAGCTGGCTGATACTTGGCGAGGTGATGAGCGTTCTCAATTTTATCGGCATGATGATCACCCTTAGCGGCATCGTACTGGTTGTTTTCGGCAGAAGTGGCAATGGTGAAAAGATCAGGTTCCGGCATCCTGTCAGAGGCATATTGCTGGCTTTCGGTGGCGCTGTAGGCCAGGCCGTCGGACTGGTGTTGAGTAAATATGGAATGGCTTCATACGATGCCTTTGCAGCTTCTCAGATACGGGTGACTGCCGGACTCATCGGTTTCGCAGCGATAATTTTGATCTCAGGCCGGTGGTTCAAAATCCGAAATGCCGTCGGAGATAGAAAAGGGATGAGAGCTATACTTCTCGGCTCTTTTTTCGGACCTTTCCTGGGCGTTTCCTTCTCGCTTTTTTCCGTGCAGCATACCGAAGCCGGCATCGCTTCTACAATCATGGCTATGGTACCGGTTTTTATTATTGCTCCTGCAGTAATTATTTTTAAGCAAAAGGTCACGTTGAAGGAAATAATTGGCGCTGTATTAGGAGTAGGGGGGGTAGTAGTTTTTTTTATTTAAATAGCCCACGACTTAAGTCGTGGGTCAATTTTTATTTAGCCCACTCACCCACGACTTAAGTCGTGGGTCATTTAATAATACTCTCTATGACTTTTGGAAACCATTCATATTCCAGTTTATGTATCTTTTGCGCCAGACTCTCCGGGGTATCATCAGGTTCAACCGGACACTTCGCCTGGAAAATAACCTCCCCGGCATCATATTGTTCATTTACATAGTGAATGGAAATGCCCGACTCTTTATCACCCGACTGAATAACAGCCTCATGCACTGACATCCCGTAAAAGCCTTTACCTCCATATTTAGGTAAAAGTGCAGGATGAATGTTGACGATGCGGTTCGGATATGCTTTCAAAATATTGGTCGGTACCAACCATAAAAAGCCTGCCAGCACAATCAGGTCAATGCGATTCTTTTTGAGTATGCCTGTGACCTCATCAGTCTGATAAAACATCTCCTTATTAAAAACAAAAGTGGGGATGTTGAACTTTTTGGCCCTCTCCAGAACATAGGCATCTTTTTTATTGGAAAGAACAAGTTTAATACTGACTTCCACATGATGCTTGAAATATTCGGTAATATTCTCAGCATTAGTGCCGCTGCCGGAAGCAAATATGGCGATGTTTTTCATGAATATTTCGGATTGCTGATTGCAAAATAATAAAATAATTTTTGGTTTTCACCGATAATATTCCGTTCTTTGCAGGCTATTTAACCAAAAAGTTAAAATTATGTCAGACATTGCATCAAGAGTTAAAGCTATCATTGTCGATAAATTGGGTGTTGATGAAAACGAAGTGACACCTGAAGCAAGTTTCACGAATGACTTAGGAGCCGACTCCCTTGATACCGTCGAATTGATCATGGAATTCGAAAAGGAATTCAATATTGCCATCCCGGATGATCAGGCTGAAAAAATCAGTACAGTAGGTGAAGCTATTGCTTACATTGAAAAGAATACTAAATAAGCTATTTTTTTAATGGAATTAAAACGGGTTGTTGTTACCGGGCTTGGTGCACTAACTCCCATAGGCAATACCCATTCAGAATTCTGGGAAGGCCTCATTAAAGGTGTTAACGGTTCTCAGCCTATTACACGTTTTGATACGTCGAACTTCAAGACAAAATTCGCTTGTCAGGTCAAAGGTTTTGAACCTTTGAATTTCTTTGACAGGAAGGATGTGCGCAAGTACGATCTTTACGCCCAGTTCGGATTGGTCTGTGCCGATGAGTCTATTAAAGATGCCGGCCTGGATATAGGTACTCTCAACCTGGACAGAATAGGTGTTATATGGGCTTCAGGTATCGGCGGTATCGAAACCTTCCTCGATGAAGTCACTGCTTACGCTAATGGTGAAGGCATTCCACGTTTTAATCCGTTCTTTATACCTAAAATGATAGTGGATATCGCCGCTGGTCATATATCCATCAAATATGGCTTCAGGGGGCCAAATTTTGCTACTGTATCAGCATGCGCCTCATCAGCCAATGCACTGGTCGATGCGTTCAATTACATCCGTCTCGGTAAAGCCGATGCATTTGTTGCCGGCGGTTCCGAAGCGGCTATCAATCCTCCCGGCATCGGAGGATTCAACGCCATGCACGCCATTTCTACACGCAATGACGATCCGGCAACTGCTTCGCGGCCTTTTGACAAAGATAGGGATGGGTTTGTGTTAGGTGAAGGTGCCGGCGCATTGATTTTTGAAGAGCTTGATCATGCCCTGCGCAGGGGTGCCAGAATTTATGCCGAAGTCGCCGGCGCCGGCATGTCAGCCGACGCTTATCATATGACATCACCTCATCCCGAAGGTCTGGGCGCAAGCAAATCCATGACAAATGCCCTGGAAGACGCCAGCATGAAGCCCACCGATATCGATCATATTAATACGCATGGAACTTCAACGCCTCTCGGCGATATCGCCGAAGCTAAAGCCATAATCGCCTGCTTTGGCGAACAGGCTTACAACATTCATATCAATTCCACAAAATCCATGACTGGTCATCTCCTGGGAGCCGCCGGCGCTGTCGAAGCTATCGCAGCCCTTCTGGCCGTTTATTATGATGCCATTCCCCCAACCATCAATCATTTTTCAGATGACCCGGAAATTGATAACCGTCTGAATTTTACTTTCCATAAGGCGGTTCATTGTTCAGTCCATGCAGCCCTTAGCAATACTTTCGGGTTTGGCGGACATAACGTTTCGGTCATTTTTAAGAAGTTTATACAATAACCTGTTGGATTTGAAAAGCTTCAAACCAGTAAAAATTTATCTTTCCCCCGACAAAGAGCTCTTCAGAACAATAAAAAATATTTTCGGATTTTATCCTGACAATATCTTTTTATACAAACTGGCCTTCCGTCATCGTTCAGCAGCCCAGGAACTGTTTAATGGAGTCAAAGTCAGCAATGAACGTCTTGAATACCTGGGCGACGCGGTACTGAATCTGGTGGTTGCCGATTATCTCTATAAAACATTCCCTTTCAAAGATGAAGGTTTCCTTACTCAAATGCGCTCCAAGATTGTCAGCCGTGCTCAGCTGAATGATTTGTCGCGAAAACTTGGCCTGGACCGCCTCATCCAGAAAAGCCAAAACAGCCTGTCACAGTTCCGGTCTATCGCCGGTGACACATTCGAAGCTTTCATCGGTGCAATGTACTTCGACAGAGGTTATGAGTTTACAAAAAAGATCATCATTAACCGGATCATTAAGTTTCACCTCGATATAGATGAAATCGAAACTATGGATGTAAATCCAAAAAGCACTTTGCTGGAATGGACGCAGAAAATGAAAAAAATGCTCGATTTCAGGGTGATTGAGGAAGTTGGCACAGGCCCACGAAAGCAATATATCGTCGAGGCTTATATCGATGATATTCCATCCGGGAAAGGACAGGACTTTTCTATTAAAGGTGCTGAACAACTGGCCGCCGAAAAGGCATGCAACAGCATTTTTCAAACTGAACCTTGAAAGGAGGCAGAATGGTAAAAAAATTACGGCTTAACATACCGAAAGATTACGGGGATTATTCCATGATCGGCATATCGTGCCACTTGAAAGACTACCGAATAACATTCCTCATCAATAAGCACCTTCATTTTCACTTTAAAAAAGCACTGGATTTTCAATCTATCCCTTTGAAGGGAACAAATCCCCTGAACTATTCATTCTATTATTATCCTGATGAAGACAGAAAAGCAACCTATTTCCTGATATCCAACCACCATCCGGAAAGCAAACTCTTCCCTTCACTCAAACAAACCGATTACTTCCTGCTTGCAGAAGGTGAAAGAACACCTGATGAACAGCGCGAAATGTTAAAAGCACTGGCTTCCATTCCCAATGTTAATGCTGCATTTGCTGTGGATATGTCGGAAGTGAAAAATTTCGGGTACTTTCTTTCCGATCTGGAAATTCATATGATAAACATTCGGAAGCAAATCATCAACGTTTAATAATCGCTGCGCCTGGCTATCATCCTTTCCACCGGGAAAAAGGATTTGCTATAAGATTGACATTATAATATCTGGGATCATGTGTGATTTCTTCGCCGATCCATTCAGGCTTAATAAATATCTGATCCTCTGTGTCCAGCTCTATTTCAGCAATGACCAGGCCTTCATTGTCTCCGATAAATTCATCCACCTCCCATGTAAAGCCCTTATGATCAAAAGTATATCTGTATTTCTCTATCTTCGGCTTCACACATAGATCATTCAGCATCTCCCGGGCATCTCCAACAGGGATCTCATATTCATATTCTTTTCGTGTTGCGCCCTTCGAAATACCCTTGATGGTCAGATAACCCTTTCCATTTGCGATACGGATCCTTATGCTTCTCTCTTTCACTGTGCTGAGGTATCCCTGTTGATAATAGGTGCCTTTTGAGAGATGCCTGTAGTGGTCACCTGTCACCAGAAACTTCCGTTCAATCTCCCTCGGCATAATAAAATTTTTTCGTCTTAAATTTTATGACTGTCGACTGCCGACTGCTAACTGCCTACTTCTTCTCTACTAGCGTCAACTCATCAACAATGTTCTTCGCACCGGCATATTTATCGATGATGAAAAGAACATAACGGATATCGACACAGATGGTCCGCTGGTAATCCGGTTCAAAGGCAATATCACCGCTCATGGCTTCCCAATTGCCGTCGAATGCCAAACCAATAAGCTGCCCATCACCATTGAGCACCGGGCTTCCCGAATTGCCACCCGTAATATCATTATTTGTCAGGAAACAGACATACATGTTGCCATTTTGCCCATACCGTCCATAATCTCTGGCTTCGTAAAGTTTTTTTAACTTCTCAGGCACTATGAACTCGCTATTGGAGGGGTCCTCTTTTTGCATGACCCCGAAAAGGGTGGTCTGGTAATCATAATGTACAGCATCTGCTGGATAATAATCCAGTACCTGCCCATATGTCATACGCATGGTCGAATTTGCATCAGGATAAAACTTTTTATCCGGCTGCATCTCTCTTAATCCGGCCATATATAACCGTTCACACTTGCTCCGCGTGTCAGTTATCACATCCATATTCGACATGGTTTTGGTAAAGAAGTTGGAGAATGCAAACATCAGAGCATACACAGGATCATTTGAAATAGCTTTCGCACTATGCTTTGAAAGCAATGCATTGATTTTTTCCCTGTTCACGAATATGGACTTTTCAAATGCCTGGGCTGCAAATTTTTTAAACTCACCTTTATATTTGGCAGCTAAACGGATAAATTCCTCCGGCTTGAAGTTTTCCGGCACGTCACTGTCATACATGGTGAGCATGGATGCCATGATTCTTTTGTCAGTAGGCAAGTTATAATCCTTGAAAAACCGTTCTGCCTGGCCTTGCAAAGGCTTGATCAGTTCCGTGACTTTTTCCTGATCGGGATTCTTCTCCATGAGTGCATTTTTCAGTGAGGTAAAACCCGAAGAGAAGGTCATGGCTTCACACCCTCTGACAGCTTCTGTATAATATATTCTGAAAAAGTCGAATTCCTTTTGTTCTTTGAAAGCCTGCTCCAGCTGAGTCAGAATAGTGCCGTATTTTGCTTTTCTTTCAGGAGTGGCAAGAGCCCAAGTCTTGAACTGATCTTCCTGTTCTCTTTTTCTGTCAGCAATTTTGAGCCTTTTTAATCCCTTTGTCTGCCCGATATAATACTTCCAGTAATTCGACACACGGGCATATTTGGAAGCATATTGAATCCTGACCTGATCACTGGCATCCATATCGGCTTTGTAAATATCCAGCTTCTCCTGGCGGATTTTGACAATGGTTGGATTATTCTGTTCCACTGCCAGTGTTACTCCATATGAAGTCAGATAACGATTGGTGCCTCCGGGATAACCCAGAATCATGGCAAAATCATCCTTTTCAACGCCATCAAGTGAAATAGGCAGGTAATACTTTGGTTTGAGTGGAATGTTGTCTTTGGAATATTCAGCGGGTTTTCCGTCAGGTGCTGAGTATATCCTGAAAAGTGAGAAATCAGCGGTATGGCGTGGCCACATCCAGTTATCCGTGTCACCGCCATAATTTCCAATCGAAGTAGGGGGGGCTCCAACCAATCGCACATCTTTGTATACCGTATAAACAAAGAGATAATATTCATTGCCTTTATAAAAGCTTCTTACTGATGCATCATATGGCGTTCCTTCTGTGGCCTCCCTGATGATCACCTTATTGATTTCTTCTATCTTCTTGCCTCGCTCCTTTTCAGTCATCTGATCATTGACTTCATTCAGTACCCGCTGCGATACGTCTTCAATCCTGATGAGAAATCTAGCTGTCAATCCATCAATAGGAAGCTCTTCCTCCTTTGAACCGGCCCAGAATCCCTCGGTCAGGTAATCATGTTCAACAGAACTTTGCGACTGGATCGATCCGTAACCGCAGTGATGATTTGTAATGATCAAACCGGAAGGCGAGATAACCTCGCCGGTACATCCCCCGCCAAACTGAATAATAGCATCTTTCAGGCTCGAATTATTTACACTGTATATTTCTTCAGGCGTGAGGTTCAGTCCCATCTTTTGCATGTCAGTATAATTCAGCCGGTCGATGAATAACATCAGCCACATGCCTTCATCTGCCCTGAGTGAATTCAGAAGGCCGGTAAAAAAAATAAAATAACAAATGAGTGTTTTTTTCATAGAGCTCAGAGTTTTGTTAAGTAATTATATATTTTTTTCTCCCTTTTTCTCTTTAACATCGTTTACAAACTGCCTGATCTTCTGTTCGTCGGTTTTTTTACATATCAGCAGAATATTTTCGTCCTCAACCACAATATAATCTTCAAGTCCCTGCAGCACAACCAGTTTTTCAGATGGCATTTTAATGATGCTGTTCATGACATCATAGATCAGAACATTTTTACCGGTAATGGAATTTCCCTGTTCATCTTTTTTGAGGTGTTCGTAGAGGGATCCCCATGTTCCGAGATCAGACCAGCCAAAATCCGAAGCAAGTACATAAACATTGTCAGCTTTTTCCATCACTCCGTAGTCAATGGAAATGCTTTTACAAACGGCATAGGATTTTGTTATAAATTCTTTTTCTTCGGAGGTGTTGTATTTACTCATCCCTTCCTTAAAAACTGAGTCAACTTCTGTAAGGTATTTATCAAAAGCTTTCAGAATACTTTTTAGCGACCAGGCAAAAATGCCTGAATTCCACAGGAAGTCACCGCTCTTCAGAAATGACATAGCCATTTCAAGCTGTGGCTTTTCAGTAAATGTCTTGACCTTCTTGATACGTGAATCAATGGCATATGGGAACGACTCGATGAACTGAATGTATCCATACCCGGTATCCGGCCTGCTGGGTTTAATGCCCAGTGTCAGTAACCAGTCATGGCTTCCTGCTGCCAGCAGGGCTGACGTGATGACCTCGATGAATATGTCTTCCCTGAGAATCATGTGATCGGACGGGGCAACAACAATAACAGCCTCAGGATTTATCTGCAGTATCTTGTAATTGGCATAGGCGATGCAGGGCGCGGTATTGCGACGGTATGGCTCATACAGGATTTGGTGGTCCCCAATACCAGTTATCTGGTCCTTGATCAGCTTTTTATAAAACTCATGGGTGACAATATAAATGTTTTCCCGGGGGCATATCTGTTCAAACCGTTCGAATGTTTTCTGAAGAAGCGTCTTGCCTGTTCCAAGTATATCAATAAACTGCTTCGGATGCGATGTCCTGCTCATCGGCCAGAACCGTGAGCCGATACCACCGGCCATTATCACACAATAGTGGTTTTTGTTCATCGTCAATTTGTATATGAGGTGTTTTCAGTCAGCTGATACATGTAATCATCCGGCATCAACGCAAAAATATAAAAAGAGAATCAATATCTTACATTGCATCGACAGGAATAATTTGGGCAATGGGATTAAAAAGATACATCCGTTTGGTTTTAAGGCATTGACACCTGTAACGTTTTCTTAGTTTTTCCAGCTTCCTGAATGTTCTGCCGTCATGTATCCTGAAAGTGGACTGATATGGGAGATCTTCCAGAATCATGGTGCCCTCATTCTGATAGCGCTGGAGTACCCTCATCAGGGCTATATCGGTCACAATGGAAGCATAAGTTTTTTGAAGATACTTTTTGAGTGCATGGGATATATCGTCAGGGAAAATTCCCTTTTCAAGAAACGGATCTATAAGGACTTTAAAGGTCTCTTTCCACTCTTTTCCATGTGGCCTTACACGTTGCCGGTACTGGTCCCACACGACAACATGCGCGATTTCATGGACCAGAATAATAAGAAAAGCATAGGGATTAAGATCCTGATTCACGCTAATATAATGAGGATGTCCGTTCTGTGGCGGGTGATATGATCCCATCTTCGAACGGCGCGCCGACCGCAGGCGAAGATACACGGAATATTGCCCAAGCCACATATCAACTGCTTGTATGGCTGCTTCCGGTATATACTTTTTCAGGAGATCTTTATAACTGGCCATCAGAATTTAAGTAAGTGAATTTTTCCCAACCATAGTATATATAACACCTACAGTCATATTTCCTGTATTTCTTTTTCATCTTCGTCTGATGCTTGTTTTTTAAAGGGTAATGCTTTGATGAATTGCAGGAACTCAGACAAACAGCAAAGCACATGAGAATGATGAACGCTAAATAAGTTAGAAGCAGGCGCATTGTTTATGCTATTTTAATGGAATCCAAAAGTATAAAATTATGACCTCCGGAACTCTCATTTTTGTGATTTCCCGGAATATCTTTAACAATTTTTCGTTATTTTAGCAGAAATATTTCAAGGTATGAAATTTCTTTTCAACCTGGGACAATATCTTCTTTTAATGCAACAGGTCTTTAGGCGACCTGAGAAGTGGAAAATTTTCCGCCAGCAAACCATTCGGGAAATTGAAAGCCTCGGATTGGAATCGCTTGGTATTGTGGCGATCATATCCATTTTCATGGGTGCTGTTGTGACCATTCAGATGGCCTTTAATGTTGATTCACCACTTATTCCCCTGTACACTATCGGTTTTGCCACTAAACAGTCGGTCGTCCTGGAGTTCTCTCCAACCATTATCAGTCTTATTCTCGCCGGAAAAGTAGGTTCCAGGATTGCTTCGGAGATAGGCACCATGCGGGTAACCGAGCAAATCGATGCCCTGGAAATCATGGGAGTCAATCCTGCCAATTATCTCATATTACCAAAAATCACCGCAGCCCTTATTATTAATCCCGTATTAATAGCCATCAGTATGGTACTTGGCATTGCCGGAGGCTGGCTGATTGGAATATTGACTGACCTTGTCACTGCCTATGATTATATTTATGGCATCAGGGCCTTTTATAGAAATTACGATATTATCTATGGGCTGATTAAAACAGTATTCTTTGCTTTTATCATCACCTCCATATCAGGATATTACGGGTATATAACGAGAGGGGGAGCACAGGAAGTCGGCCAGGCCAGCACTAAAGCCGTCGTCCAAAGCAGCATATTTATCATCCTTTTTAACCTTATCCTAACACAGTTGTTGCTTAATGATTGAAGTTCAAAATATATGTAAACGGTTTAACGGCGGTGAGGTGCTGAAAAATATATCCCTGTCGTTTGATAAAGGTAAAACCAATCTGATCATCGGTCAGAGCGGCTCAGGTAAGACCGTACTGCTGAAATGCATCATCGGACTCTATCCAATTGACGAGGGGAAAATATACTTTGATGGCCGCTGTGCAGGAGATATGAACTTTTCGGAACTGAAAAAACTCAGGAAGGAATTTGGCATGCTATTCCAGGGCGGAGCCTTGTTCGACTCGATGACGGTCCAGGAAAATGTCATGTTCCCGCTGACAATGAATACCGATATGTCATTTGAAGAAAAGCTTGATCGGGTCAACTTTTGCCTCAAACGCGTAAACCTTGAAGGTACAAATAACCTTTTACCATCACAGCTCAGCGGAGGTATGACTAAACGTACTGCCATAGCCCGGGCTATTGCCTTAAACCCCCGTTACCTCTTTTGCGATGAACCGAATTCCGGCATCGATCCTAAGACTTCCAACGTCCTCGATAACCTGATTAGTGAAATAACAAAGGAATATAATATCACAACCATTGTCAATACCCATGACATGAATTCAGTTGTCGAAATTGGCGATAAGGTCGCTTTCATCTATCAGGGCGAGTTGTGGTGGGAAGGAGATAGCAGCAACATACTGACCAGCGATAATAAAGAGTTGAATGACTTTGTCTTCGCAACCGAACTTACACGAAAACTGCGAGCTTAATCAAGCCTGTATCTATTATGAACATCTTTGATATCATCCTGGCTTTACCGTTACTCTGGATGACATACAGGGGCTTTACAAAAGGCTTTATTATCGGGATTGTGTCACTGATCGCTTTTATTTTGGGATTATATTTGAGTATAAGGTTTTCAGGACCCTTAGCGACAATTTTTATCGAACAATTCCATGCAACTTCCCCCTACATCCGGCTTATCTCTTTCGTCGCTATATTCCTTGCAGTGATTATCCTGCTTTTTTTTCTGGGTAAGATGCTCGAAAAGGCCGTAGATTTAATGGCTCTGGGTTTTCTAAACAAAATTTTGGGAGCACTATTGGGTTTCGCTAAAGCTGTCGTTCTCGTCAGCCTGATCTTGTTCCTTATCTCAGTCATCGATACCCGTCAACGCATCATCACTGAAAAAATGAAGCAGGGGTCCTTTCTTTATGACCCCCTGGAAAAAGTGATCCCTGCATTGCTGGCACTTTTGAAAGAGCGGGAACTGAAGTTTAATCCACCCCCACCATCCGATACGACAGTTATGGATTCAATTGGGAAAAAGAGTATTAACCGATCGCTTTGATACCAGGTAAAACTTTGCCCTCAATGCATTCCAGCATGGCGCCACCCCCGGTGGAAACATAGCTGACCTGGCCGGCAAGGCCGTATTTATTGATCGCTGCCACTGAATCACCCCCCCCGATGAGAGAAAATGCACCGTTCTTCGTGGCTTTTACGATGGTCTGTGCGATAAATTTTGTGCCCTCCTCAAAATTCGGCATCTCGAAAACACCCATAGGGCCATTCCATAATATGGTCGCCGATTTTTCAATGACAGCCGCGAAAGCCTGACGTGTCTCCGGCCCGATATCCAAACCCATCCAGCCATCCGGAATCTGATTTGCAGCACATATCTGCATGCCGGCATCATTTGCGAAAGCTGTCGATGCAATGGTATCCTTTGGAATATAAAGCTTTATGCCTTTAGTCCTGGCCGTTTCAATGGCTTTTTTGGCCGTGTCAATTAACTCATCCTCAACCATCGAATTCCCCACCTTTCCCCCCATGGCTTTGATGAAGGTAAACATCATCCCGCCACCGATAATCAGATTGTCAACTTTGCCAAGCAGGTTATTGATGACCTCTATTTTGCCCGAAACCTTGGCACCTCCAAGTATGGCAGTAAAGGGATGCCTGGTATCGACGAGTACCTTGTTGATGTTATTTACTTCATCAGCCATCAGATATCCAAACATCTTATCTTTTGGGAAAAAATTAGCAATGACGGCTGTGGATGCATGTGCACGATGAGCGGTGCCGAAAGCATCATTGACATAGACATCTCCCAGTGATGCCAGCTTGCCGGCAAATTCCATATCCCCTTTCTCCTCCTGCTTGTAAAAACGTAAATTCTCGAGCAACAACACATCTCCGGGTTTTAATTCCTTTGAGAGATTTATCGCTGATACACCTATACAATCGTCGGCAAACAAGATCTTCCGGCCCAGGACTTTTGACAGGTAAGATACCAGATGCTTTAGTGAATATTTCTCAGTGGAGCCCTCTTTCGGGCGCCCAAGATGCGACATCAGAATTACAGAACCTCCGTCACCGAGAATTTTCCGGATTGTGGGCAGAGCTGCGTCAATCCGGGTCGTATCGGTAATGTCGTAAGTTTCATTGAGGGGAACATTGAAATCAACTCTTATCAATGCCCTCTTGCCTTTAAAATTATAGTTGTCAACTGTTTTCATATACCTTGATATTTTAGAGTATCATATCTTGCTTATTCTTATATTGCCAATGCCAAAATTAGATGAATCGATACAGATATGCAAATATACACTTATCTGCCACGAAGGTATTATTTATAATTTTACTGTTCTGTTGTTCCTCATTTTAGAATAGAAAGATATGAGAAATTATAGTGGTTCCATAACATCCAAGCTTCCGGGCGTTGAAACGACCATTTTTACGGTGATGTCGAAACTCGCCGGTGATTATAAAGCGATCAACTTGTCGCAGGGTTTTCCGGATTTTCCCATTTCCGAAAAACTGATCAGCCCGGTAAATAAATACATGAAGAAAGGATACAATCAATATGCTCCCATGCAGGGAGTGCCGGCATTACGGGAACGATTATCCGAAAAAGTAAAGAGGATTCATCCCGTTCATTCGTCATTGGCTCATTTGGTAAAACATTTCATGCCACAGGATGGAAAATTGGCTATACAGAATGTACTTCATCCGTACAATTGTCATATAAAGAACTTGTGAATTTCCGCAATCGCTTTGCATTTGGATACGATTGGGATAACTTTATCATCATCCCATAAATGGATTTGATTGTTAATCCCATTGATTGCAATGATTTAACAAAAAAAGATAACTTTGCCCCATGACTCCTGGAACAATTATCATCAGCAGGACAGATAGCATAGGAGATGTGGTGTTGACATGTCCGGTTGCCGGATTTCTGAAAGAAAAATTCCCGGGTTGCAGGATCATTTTTTTGGGACAGTCATATACAAAACCAATTATTAGCGCATGCGATTATGTGGATGACTTCATCGACTGGTCGATGCTCAAACGGGAAGAAGAGAGAAACCGGGTAAAGTTAATCAGTGAAACAGGTGCAGATGCCATCGTTCATGTTTTCCCGGTAAAGGACATAGCCGTGATGGCATATAAAGCCCGGATACCTGTGCGAATCGGCACTACGGGCAGGTTTTTTCACTTGTCAACTTGTAACAGGCTTGTCCCCCTTTCGCGTCGTCATTCATCCCTGCACGAATCCCAATTGAATTTAAAACTCTTGCGGCCCTTTGGTATAACCAGTTGTTTTTCACTCCCGGAGATAGGTGAACATTTTGGACTTTCTGTCAAAGATCCCCTGCCTGACCATTTTAAAAATTTATTTTCAGGAAATAAATTTAATCTTATTCTGCATCCTTTATCAAAAGGAAGCAGCAGGGAATGGGGTTTGGACAATTACAGAAAATTGATAGAAATTCTTCCAAATGATTTATTTACTATCTTTATAACCGGAACCGAAGACGAGGGTGTCAGGATTAAAGAAATGTTGCATGGAAATCATCCCCATGTTACCGATTTGACAGGTAAACTCACATTAAACGGGCTTATCAGCTTAATTGGTTCTTCCGATGGCATGGTCGCCGCAAGTACAGGGCCACTGCATATTGCAGCAGCACTTGGTAAATATGCCATCGGTCTTTATCCGCCAATCAAACCTCTTCACCCTGGCCGATGGGCTCCCGTTGGTAAACATGCCTCATACATTTTTAAAAATCAAAAATGTAACTCGTGCAGGCATAAAAACCGGTGTCAATGTATCGAAAACATTCAACCGGAAGGGGTCAAACAACAACTGATGAAAATTATTAACCAATAATTATTGCATGGATCACGAATGGTTCGTTATCGTCAATCCTAATGCCGGGAGAAGAATGGGTGAAAAAGACTGGAAAAAAATTTCACGCCTCTTAGTCGATCATGATATTTTGTTTAGCAGCGTTTTCACCGAACATCGGAATCATGCCATCAAACTGGCAAAAAAATATATCGAGAAGGGATTTAAACATATTATTGTTGTCGGTGGCGACGGAACATTCAATGAAGTGGTGAATGGCGTTTTTTTACAGCAGAAATATCCTCCACTCGATATCACACTGGGACTGATACCTGTCGGCACAGGAAATGACTGGGGAAGAATGTTTAACATACCTTCAAAGTACGAAGAAGCCATACATGTGATAGTGGAAGGGAATACCTTCATCCAGGACGTTGCCAGAGTGACCTATTATAACTCCGACTCACACCGCTCCAGATATTTCGTTAACGTCTCCGGCATGGGCTATGATGCAATTGTCGCTGAAAAGACAAACCGGCAGAAAGATGAGGGAAAAGGTGGTCCTCTGTCTTATTTGTTGAATATTTTTACAAGTCTGTTTTCATATAAACACCAGGATTATGAAATTACTGTCGACGGCAAGCCTGTAAAAGGTGAAGTTTTTAGTATGAATGTGGGCATCTGCAAATATAATGGCGGCGGAATGATACAATTGCCTTTTGCCGTCCCTGATGATGGCCTGCTCGACCTGACAGTCATTAATAATATCGGTAAGTTTAAGGTGATACGCAGTGTACGAAAATTATATGACGGATCACTGGTTAATATGCCACAGGTAAATACCTATCAGGGAAAAACAATAACAGTCAAATCTTCAACCCCATTGTACCTTGAGGCTGATGGCGAATCACTGGGACATTCTCCTTTTCTTTTCGAAATTGTCCCACTAAGCCTGAAAGTCATCATTGGGACCCCTCATGCTGATCACTCCAGTCACCATTGAGCTTTATGATCTCAACCAGGGCTTCTACTGCATCCTTTTCATCTATATTCTTTTGGAGTGCCTCTCTGCCTTTATAAAGAGTGACTTTGCCATGACCGGATCCTACATAACCATAGTCTGCATCTGCCATTTCACCTGGTCCGTTTACAATGCAACCCATAACGGCAATTGTAAGTTTTTTTAAATGACCTGTCCTTTCACGGATCAGTTTTAATGTCTCCTGGATGTTAAACTGAGTCCTGCCGCATGAAGGACAGGCAATGAATTCAGCCTTTGAAAACATTGTACGGCTGGCTTGCAGGATGCCCAGTGACAGGGAAGAAAGGAATGGTGTTTCAACCTCAGGGTCGGCATCGATCCAGATGCCGTCACCAAAGCCATCTACCAGTAATGCTCCAAGATCCGTCGAACTGTAAACAATAAGCCTGTCTTTGTCAAGACCTCTGTATGTTCTTTTAATAATCACCGGCACTTTACAGCTATGCTTTAGCAGTTCAAAGAACATCCGGCGCTGCTCAGCCATGCCATGTGTATTTGTGGTTTCAAAAACCATGACAGATCCTGGTTTTTGTTCCAGTTTCTGTAGTAAATCGAGGTCTATGTCCTGGATCCTGGTTATGACGAATGGATAGATCAATCCGGTTGATTTAATGGGATCAAATTCTGCTGCCGGAATCAACTCAAGATTTTCAGTGTCTTCATTGGTGATGACGATCGGTGCATGGGTAGAACCAATGTTTTTCGCTGCAATGGTTTCTCTTTTGTGATATTCAAATGGATTATGCGGAGAGGTGGCGGTATCTGGGATCGGAAGATGAGGCTGCCTCCTGGTGTATCGGTCCGAAAGTATTTTTGCTATTGGGATTTCGCATTCCGGATCTTCCGTTAGTGAGACCCTTATGGTATCACCGATGCCATCTTCGAGTAAAGCACCAATGCCAACAGCGGATTTTATACGCCCATCTTCTCCTTCACCGGCCTCTGTGACACCAAGATGCACAGGGTAGTCCATTCCCTCCTCCATCATCCTGTGAACCAGCAAACGGTTTGACTGGACCATCACCCTGGTGTTGCTTGATTTTAATGATAGGACCAATGAATGGAATCCTTCATCACGGCATATTCTCACAAATTCCAAAACCGATTCTGTCATACCGTAAGGCGTATCACCATAACGGCTCATGATACGTTCGGATAAGGAGCCATGGTTACTACCAATACGCAGTGCGGTTCCATGCGACTTGCATATCCTGATGAGCGGTATCAGGCGTTCCCTGATCCGTTCCAATCCTTCCTGGTATTCCGATTCTGAGAATTCTGCCTTCCCGGTTTTTTTATCCGCATAATTGCCCGGATTTACCCTGACTTTTTCAACCAGACCTGCTGCAATCTCAGCAATTTTGGGATTGAAATGCACATCAGCGATAAGTGGGATCCTATACCCTCTTTTCTGCAGCTCTTCTCTGATATGTTTAAGATTTTCAGCCTCCACTAAATTCTGTGTGGTGATCCTGGCATATTCACATCCTGCATTAACCATCCGGATGACCTGATCAACCGTTGAATATGTATCGAGGGTGTTTGTTGAGGTCATTGACTGAATTCGAATAGGATTATCCCCACCAAGTGGTATATCACTGATCTGGACAACACGTGTCCGTATTCGTGAATAGGAAGTCAGACTGTTACAATAGACAAAAGGATCAGCCATAATAGTACAAATATCCGGTATATTTTCAGTTAAAATTAGTATATAAACCTAAACAAACTTCATGACCAGATATTTTAGGCACTGTCTGATCGATACACCTTCCGGAAACCTGGTGGGAACCTTAACAGCCGGAACCGGAAATAAACTGGTCGGTAATGGTAAATATGTCACCCACTCGTCTGCCAGCAACTCAAGTACACAAGTGTGGTCATTTAACTGGACGGCCCCTGCCGCAGGAACAGGAAGCGTCACCTTTTATGGTGCATTTACGGTCAGTAAACCGGTCACCAAACTATCCACCCTGGTTATCCCCGAGGATCTTTCAACATCAATCAGAGAAAATGAAATTTTACATTTTGGCTACTATCCAAATCCTGCCAGTGAAAATCTGACTTTTGACTATTCCATTTCAAGTGCTGCCACAGTCAGAATTGAACTGTATAACATGGCTGGTCAACAGTGTGCGATTTTAATGGATGAACACCAGGGTGCTGGTCATTATTCCAAAACGGTTCAGTTGCCAGGTGTCCTCAGGAATGGGATCTATATTCTGAAATATATCATTGGTGAAAATACGGTTGTCGACAAGCTGATCGTTCAGCGATAATGACGGATCAACAGGAGAACATTCAATAAAAAGGTGTGTGGATTTATAACATTTTATATATTTGTTATAAATCTATAATCATGTTTTATTATGAAACTCCCGCGTTCCTTAAACAACTGGACCTCTCTGATAGGAGTTACAGTTGCTCTTGTAGCCCTTTTCATGATCGTCTTTTTATTCGTTATCTCCGTCTTCCTCAAACAGGGTAGCTCTTACCTTGGTCTGTTTATTTATATTATTTTACCGGTTTTTCTGATAGCAGGATTGTTGCTAATCCCGGTTGGAATGATCCGTACAATACGGAAGGATAAGAGGGACAAAAAAGTTGAAGAGCCGAAGTGGCCTGTAATCGACTTCAATAATTACCGGCAGCGCAATGCTTTTATGCTATTTGGCGTCGGTTCCATGATTTTTCTTCTGCTTTCTGCTGTGGGCAGCTATGAAGCATTTCATTTTACCGAATCGGTTGAGTTTTGCGGGAAACTCTGCCATAAGGTGATGAACCCAGAATATACAGCTTACCAGAATTCAGCTCATGCACGTGTAGCCTGTGTGGAATGTCATGTCGGTTCGGGCGCTAACTGGTATGTAAAATCAAAACTTTCTGGTTTATATCAGGTCTATGCGGCCACATTCAATACCTATCCACGACCTATTCCAACTCCTATTTCCAGCCTGCGCCCGGCCAGAGAAACGTGTGAAAAGTGCCACTGGCCCCAGAAATTCTATGCAAATCAGGACATTATTGAAAAACATTTTCTCAGTGATGGCAATGTGGAATGGGATATTAACCTGCGGATGAAGGTCGGCCCGCAATACAGCGCACTCGGACTCAAGGAAGGTATTCACTGGCATATCAATCCAAACATAAAAATTGAATATAAGGCCGGAACAAAAGACCGCGAGTCTATTCCCTGGGTAAAGTACACTAATCTTAAAACTGGTGAAGTCTATGTTTATAACACTCAGGATAAAGAGTTTACCGATGAACAACTGAATGAAATGGAAACGCGGGTGATGGACTGCATGGACTGCCATAACCGTCCGTCACATGATTATCAGACACCGCAGTATTTTATCGACAACGGCATGACTTCCGGTATTATTCCCAAGGATCTTCCGGATATGAAATTCGTCGCTATGGAGGCCCTTAATGATAAATTCTCTACTACCGACAGTGCAGTCCAGTTTATCCGGAATGAAGTGAATAAATATTATCAGGATTCATATCCTGAAATTGTTGCGACTGATTCAGGTAAAGCGCTTGTTGATAAGGCCATTGAGGGTATTATCACACAATTTGAAAGGAATGTTTTCCCTGAAATGAATGTCAGATGGAATGCCTATCCCAACCATATCGGCCATATTGAATTCACTGGCTGTTTCCGATGTCATGATAACCTTCATACCAGTGATAAGGGACATATTATTTCCAAGGATTGTAATCTGTGCCACTCGATTGTGGCTCAGGGTGAACCCGGCAACCTTGAAGTTGGTACAGTCACAACTTCGCTTGAGTTTAAACATCCGGTCGATATCGGTGATGAGTGGAAGTCAACCTTATGCGTCGAATGCCATAAAGAGTTATATCCTTAGGGAATAAAAACCGAATGTCAAATCTTAAACTCGTAAAATTTAGCACTAGTTCAGATTATGAATGCTCGATTTCAGAGTGTAGGAAACCCCCTAAAAGTTCCATAAACGGGTCAGGTTCAAACCAATCATCAGAGGGCAGCCATTTGACCAGTCTGTCCAGTCATTATCATTGAACAGGAAGTTGTATTGCCTGCTGAGACTGTTGGCTGAGCTGAAAGTGAACTGGAAGCAATGGGTACTTGTCGAAATTTCCCAGGCTACACCAAAATTCTGATAGGGTTTGTACATGGGGTCATTTTCAGCTATCTTGGTTGTATTGAGTGGAATATCATAATTGAAAATAAATGACGACTGCGGAGTGATCTTTATCCTGCCTCCGAAAGAAATCCCGATTTTATCATGCTCCAGGCCTTGTTCTACTTTATTGATATGTGAGAAACTGCCTGAAACCTGCAGTATGAAGCGATCGTGAAATTTTCTCGTGACAATAAGTTCTGTGAAATAGGATAATCTGTTGGTGAATTTATAATTATCTCCAAATTCGCTCTTGTTTCTCGCATCCATGGTGATATTGCCAAAATAGGTTACAAAGACAGGGATTCTGCCCGATCGTGTTTGTTTAATGATATCCCATTTCCAGCGGATATCCTGAAGCCGGTAATTTTTCGAAGTACCTGCACCAACCATCAGAAAGTTTGTAATACTATAATTCAATCCCAAACGGATATTGGCGCCTCCCCATATACCGAAGAAATCCTCCATACCGTTTTGCATGGTGCCAAACCGGTGTTCAAGAAGAAACTCAAGTGTTTTGGCTGAGGGAATGACACAGGTCTGATTATCGATGAGTATACCGCTTTCAAAGGGTGATCTGACCGGTTTATCCTCGGTTTTTGCAGGCTCAGTTGTTTCCTGAGCCACAAGAAAACTGATTCCTGAAAAAAATATGACAATATCGGCGATTAACTTTTTCATGTCATCAATTATTAATTATTAATGATTAATTGTTAGTTATTCAACGCTCCCTGCCTGATCCACTGCAGAACATCATTAGCCTGGCTATCAGTATATTTTTTCCATGAGTGAGTGCTGGTACCCTGTTTTGGATAATTATACAGTATACTTAATTCAGGTGCAGCTGTGTCGGCCAATCCCATACTTATGATGCTGCTGTATGCATTTGCTGCAGTCAGGTCTGGTGACTGGTTACCGGCTTCATGACAACCCGTGCAATTATTGTTTGTGGTGAAAATCGGGAGTATATCCCTGGTGAAGAAAACCGTATCAGTAGGATTTGGTGGCGGGGGTTGGGGCACCGGAATAAATTCATATTCGCATGAAACCAGAAGTGCGAACATTGAAAAACCCAGCAGAAGAATGTTAAAGATACGTCTTTTCATGGTTTAAAATTTAAGCTGTCTTTCAATATATGATTTAGTTACTAAGATAAGAAAAGAAGGCTTCAATTAGTGAAGCCTTCTTCTTTCTAAAATGGATTATTAATTGCTACTTATAGAAGCAATTGAGTTCTCAAGCAGTGTCTTTGCAAATTTCGGGTTGTGGACGCCTAAACTCTTATCTTCTTTAATAAACATATAGTTAAAGAAAGCACCGGCGATCTTGTTAGGATAATCTCCCTTCACTGCCGCTTCGGTTGCCGGATCATATATGCCTGCATCGGTCAGCAAGGTCTGAAGCGTATCAAGAAGGTTCTGGATCTCAGGCTGCAATTCTTCGATGGCTGCAATTGCTTCTTCTTCTGTATGGCATTCTGTACAGCCTGTTACATTCAATCCTTCTTCTTCATTGTTGATATTAACGGTATGTCCGCCTGTCATATTACCGATCGCTTTCGACATATGACAGGTTATACAACTATTTTCGATAGTTGCATGCATGTTGTCGAGATAATCGCCACCGACCAGGTATACTCCGGTGCCAACGAGCAGTTCACTTTGCGGGCCATGGTGCGGGCCAAATCGGGTGGATGTGACGGTGAAAGTGCCTTCGGGATTATTCACATCCGGGAAGGTCGCCTGTGGCCTTGACTGGTGGCACTGTGCACACAGATTAGCCATTCCAAAATCATGTTCCTCGCCATTCCACCAAAAGGTGACGGGATCGGTCTTCCTTAAGGTCCAGTCACCATCTGTGTATGTGTCATGAATTTTGTGACAAGTATAACAATTTATATTGGAGGGATCCTGCACGTCTTCTGCAGTTACATGGGCACCAGTCACCAGCACTTCCTTGAAACCCTGGCTTGTATGACAAGGTGCACAGGTTGTCGCGTTTTCAAAGAAAGTTCCGCCGATTGCATGCTTCGAATTTCCCCATTGTAAAATCTTGGCCTCAACAAGTTCGGAATTATCATGGCACGTGATACATCCTGCTGTACCATCCGTACCATTGATGCCGTCTTCACCTTTAAGTCCTTGTGCACCTTGTGGTCCTGCCGGTCCCTCTTTTGTACAGCTTGCTATGATCAGTGCCATTGTTAGCACAACTGCTGAAAATACTGATAAAAATGTGAATTTTTTCATGATATTTAATTTTTGATTTTAGAAATATTTTACTGGGGACAATATTAGTCTAACTATTTAAATCCATCAATATATAAAAAATGATATATGTCGATTTTTAGATGATAAATATTTATTATCTCAGTGATTTAACCTGAATAATTCATAAATCCAAAATTCGGATAAAAAGCTATACTATTTCCAGGACGAATACAAAAAATTAGGCAAGCTGGGATAATTTGTAAGATATTGATGCAGTTTTTGTTTTGACAAAATTCATTGTTCAG